>CAIRSO010000743.1 GCA_903881215.1 uncultured Bacteroidia bacterium | reverse complement strand
TTTCAATGGAACAATTGTCATTTCACTACCTTCCAACTTAGTTGTTTGTCTTATGTGACTATAAATCGTCTCCTCTGTACTAAAAATAAATACCTTTAGCTTGTTATCACGATTTGAAAATTGGGTTTCATATATCAATATCTTCTCCAACAACGATTTAGAGAATACAAAATAAAACCATTTAACCAAGAACCTCACGAACCTCCGAGATATGGAACTGTGAACATAAACAAACCGTAGATATTTAGAAGGTTTAAGATAATCGATTGATACATTTTTTACAAATCGATGAAGCAAGCTTAATTCTAATGGTCTCCTCAAATGGGAAACATCATCCAATATTCCTATAAAAGCATAATCCTTCAATTTGTTCTGGACAACAAAACTATTTAAAATACTAGCGCCGTGGCAATTACCTAAATACCCAATCGATTTATCGTTAAAATCAAGGATTTGATTCATAATAAATCGCCAATAGTTTTCCAATTTCAAATTTTTCTTTGGGGCATCTTTGTACAGCGGATATGCTATAATAGTCAGATTGAAGTAGACAGCAAGATCATTTAAAAAAGATCTTGCTCGTTCATTGATTCCATAGGTAGGCGGGAAATAATACAACTTAGGCCTAAACGTTAGATTCAATGGTTTCTCTTCCAAATAATCAATTATGTCCGATGGCTTTAACCCGACATAAATCCATTCTTTAGGGAATTTAACATGAAATATTAATTCCAGCTGAATAATGAAGTGAACGACCGACATTGAATCACCTCCAGCTTCTTTCCAGGATATATTTTGATCAAATGATCTGAAATCTAGATATCTCGACCAGATATCTCTTATTCTTTGTGCAAAGGTCCTATCACTATTCTCATCATCTTGAGAATTAGAATGAAGTTCGTTCTTCTCCAAATAGTCATGAAGCATAACTTTAATCTTGTCCTGATCAAGTTTAAAATTCGGCAATTGCGGAATTTCTGCAACTTGAATGAGATGTCTTGGGATCATGTGTGCTGGCAGTTTTGCCCTTAACCAATCATTTAGCAACAAATCGTCAATTGGATTTTGACTCACAAAAAATGCCACTAGCATCACACCAAATTCGATAGGATGAACCACAACAGCACAACCATCCAATCCTTGATAACCCATCAAACATCCTTCTATCTCAGAAAGCTCTACTCGATATCCATTTATTTTTACCTGATGATCCTTTCGCCCGATAAACTCAAGCATTCCATCCGCATTTATTTTTCCAAGGTCGCCGGTTAGATACGATCTTATGTCCCCTGGCTTAAACACAAGGTCGGTTTGATATTGATCGTTCCAATATCCCAGGGAAATAAATTCACTTGTCACCTTTATCTCTCCAATCTCACCTTCAGGAGTGATTTCTCCCTGTTCATCAACAATTTGCATAAACCTATCAGGAACTGAAAATCCGAGAGGGATGAGCGGCTGGTCAACAATGGTCGTTTTGGAAATAAACCATTGTCTGTATATTGTGGCAATTTCAGTCGCACCAATACCAACATACAGGAGCGTGTCGTCAAGAAAATATTGCCTAAACAATACAACATCAGCGTTATAAATCCTATCGCCTGCTAGATAAACCAGTCTTATCGAGGACATATCCAGCTCTAGCTTGTTCAATTTCAAAAAGGTCCTGAATATATTTGGAATGGAATGGTATATTGTAATTTTCTCATTACGGATGAAATCCGGCAAATCAAGCAATCCCCTATTCTTTAAACTTAATATATGGAGGGAGGCGCCATTTAACAATGCCCCATATATATCTCTGATCGCACCGTTCACACTCGGAGAGTATAATAAGCTCAATCGATCTTCCGCAGAAAGATGAATGGAATTCGTGTACTGCATCACATCGTGCAACAAATTGCGCTGGTTCTGATAAACCCCTTTGGGAATGCCCATTGAACCGGATGTATAAATAATATAAGCATAGTCAGTTGGCTTAGCTGAACTAACAAAATCAATAGGTGACTTTACATCAATATGATCAATGTTTATACTATTTATTTCCATGAACTGACCCAAAAACTCGGTTGAAGTTATAATTGATTTAATACCTGACAAACTAATAATTAGCTTGTTACGAGACGCTGGCAAATCAAGATCCAATGGTACATATGGACAGCCATTGGCCAAAGCTGCCAACATGGCAATAGGGAAAAATATGGAATTAGACAATGCGATTCCGATTGGTTCCTTCCCGAGATGAAATTGCTGTATTTCAGATGCCAATTGCAGGCATTTCTGATATACTTGATAATAGGTAAATGATTGATTTATATCCCTAATCGCAAGTCGTTGCGGATATATATGAGCAACTTCTTCAAATAATTTAAAAACGGGTTTGTCTAAATCGCTTTCTTTAAAAGGATTAAAGGGGTGATTGATTGGTCCATTGTAATCCAGCTCCATCTATGACAAATTTTTTATCTCATTCATCCACTGTGATAATTGTTCGTCGGAAAAGTCCAGGGGAAGTACACATCCTGCTGTCGTACCATCAAATAATGGATTAAGCTTTCTATATGATTGAACACACTCCCTTATTTGCTGTATAGAAACGCATTCCATCATCTTTGAAACAGGAATGCCTAACATCAGGTAGTATTTGTAATTTTTATAAAATTCATGGGGCTGCATATTGTCTGAGGAATGGCAATAATGAATCATACAATTCTCAGGCAGCTTTCCGAGTGACAAGAAAATATTTTCGCCATGAATATGGAAAATTGAAATCTGCATATCACTGCAAGACTCTAAGCATTTTATATCGCTTACCTCGCCAAAGACACGGTACAATTCTGGCATTAATAATGTCTTTTGCATATGTTGGGTTACGTAAAAAACACCGGAGGCACCTGCATTTAGAAACTCTTTAATGACAAATAGAGAGTTCATCGTAATTATCTCAATCCCGGCTAATACTTTCTCTGGATCTAATCTGCAATGCTCCTTAAAAACCTCCAAACCTGCGAGTTGAATTGCCTGAGAAATTGGATTAAACATTGTAAATACGATAGGTTCTGAAAATTTGTGTGCTGCAATGTATTTACAAGAACCAACAATTTCTTTCATCAAGGCAGGAATTTTTCGTGAAAAATCCTTTAACCTTAACCAATCAGCAGAATCTTGAATAAGCGTTTTTGTGATTTTTCTTCTTCCAAGTGGATCGTTATTCCAATTTTCATCCTCTACTCCATAACAAACTGCCTGCCATGTCCCTGCAGGTGTAATCTTAATAAAATCACACTTATGCCTTTCCTGAAATTCAATCGTTTTAAATGCAAGCTTTTGTGCTTCCTGATCGGATTCAGGCCAATGTTTCCAGAATGAAGTCAGTAATTGACGTTTCATTCTACTAAATTAATAAAAACCAAATAACAAATATTATCCCACAAAAATAGGATCAGTAGTGATGTTGCGAAAATAGTAGAGTATCCGTAAATTTAAAGCGAAAATTTCAGATCAATTTTACCTGTGGGAAACAATAATTACAC
>CAIRSO010000742.1 GCA_903881215.1 uncultured Bacteroidia bacterium | reverse complement strand
GTCGTGTTGGTCTTTACAAACGATCTCACGGCTTCTCTTGCGCGTACTATGGTTGCAAAAGGGCTTTCCGCAGTTGTTCCCTGATTTGAATCACTTGAACTGGGTGCTTTAAGCTGTGTTCCGTTAGCTGGAGTATTTACAATTGGAGACACATAGAATTCTTTTGCGTGAAGCTGACCTGCAGCGATAGCAAAAAAGAGAATTGGCAATAATGTTGACTTTTTCATGATCTATTAATTAAAACTTTTAATTGTACTATGAAATTGAAAAACTGAACTAACGCATCAATGTCCCATTCTCTTTACATTTGTCAAATCTATCCCTTTAAAATATCTTTCTATTATGTATTCGGGTTGCCAATTGTCGGGAATACGCTTGAGCTTTTTATAATCATATTCAAGAGGAAGAAAGGTTTTTGGTTGAAGGTTTGCTGTATCATTACTTGCTACATACCACTCTTTTAGCAAACCCATTAATTCATCTAATTTTTGTTTATATTCCGGAAGTGCAGCTAGATTGTCAATTTCCAATGGATCTTTCTTCAGGTTGAATAGCTGTGAAAAATCCCTTTGTGGGTATCTGATTAACTTCCATTCATCAGTTCTAACTGCCCTTACGGTGTTTCTATAGCAAGTGTAAATCGAGCTACGAACTGATTTTTCTTTCCCTTTTACTATCGCTGTTAAGTCTTTTCCATCAATATTTTGGGGAGCTGGCAAATGTGATAAATCCGAAAGCGTTGGAAAAAGGTCATAGAGATATACCAACGCATCGCGCACTTCATTTTTGGGAATGCCCGGGCCAGTGATGATTAATGGCACCTTCATGCTGTGTTCATACATATCCTGCTTGCCCAGCAAGCCGTGACTTCCTACTGCTAATCCATTATCAGCAGCATATACAATAATGGTATTTTCGTATAATCCCTGTTTTTTTAAGGTTTCAATGATATCACCTATTCGGTTATCCATGTGTGTGATTAATGCATAATAATCGGAGAGTGATTGTTGCACCACTTCAGGCGTACGGGGCCATGGTGCAAGTGTTTCATCCCGAATATCCATATCATCAAATTCAAATGGATGAAGTGCTTTAAAGTTTCCCGGAAGTGGAATTGTACCATCAGGATACATGCCAATATAATCTTTTCGTGGCGAACGTGGGTCGTGAGGAGCAGTAAAGGCCACATAACAGAAAAATGGTTTTATATTTTTTTCACTTGCATAGTTATTGAGATAACCAATTGCCGCATCTGCAAATAAATCGGTCGAAAACCCTTTAATTACCGGTTTGCTTAGTTTGCGGTCAGGTTCTAATGTACGGCATGGAACATTAAAATGGTCACTCATTCCGGTTGCCATCACATTTTCACCTTTTTGAAATGAATTCTCAAAAGCTGATATTTCATTGTGCCATTTCCCCGTTCCAAAAGTTTCGTAACCGTTTTCGGCAAAATGCATAGGCATAGTATGAACTCCGGCTAATTTATCATATACATGAAAAAGACTTTTCCCAGTCATTAACATGGCACGGCTCGGTGCTGAAATAGCACCATGATGACCACCCATTACATAACCATTCGAAAAACGAATGCCATTGTTAGCCAATGCATCAATATTCGGAGTACGAATGTATGAATTACCGGCACAACCCACGGCATCAGCCCGTTGGTCGTCGGCTAAGATAAACAGAATATTTGGTTTTTTCTGTACTACTTGTTTCTTTTTAACGGAACCTGCATTGGCTGATGTTCCGAGTAATAATAACGCCGATAACGGCAATATTGAATGTTTCATTATCTTTTATTCTTTTAGTAAATTTACAATATCAGCATTTCTTGATTCGGGCACTACTTTCAATGAAACTACCTTTCCATCCTTCAACACAGCTTCCACGGTTGTATTGTATGGAGCATGCAGTTTAAAAGAAACATCCCAGTTTTTTGGCCATGCAGGAAAAAGATAAATTTTGTTGCCAGGAGTTTGCATCAACATATCCTGAAGACCAACCATGGCAGCACCCGCCTGATCCATGTCGGGCGCATGGCAAAACATTTTATTATCCCAAAACACGGGGAAACGCATCTGAAGTTCATCCTTGTTAGCAGAATAAGCCGGATGCAGGAATTTCTTCAGCAGAAAAATTTTTGCTTCGTTGGTTAGACCCAGATGGGCTGTATAAATACCTCCCTGGAACCAGCAGATGTAGTTTTTTTGTGCATTGTCCTTGGTATCGTAGAGCCATGTATTTTTAGCGATCTCCAAGCCAGGATCGCCTATAGTGTAGGTTTCAAAAGGGAATAGCGTATAAAGCTGAGGAAATTCCATATTGTTTTGTTTCCCTTCGAGTGTCCATGTTTCAGCGGGCGGGAGCAAGGTATATCCATTCTTAACCACCGTTTTAATTTCTGGGGTACGGCTCAGGAAACCGTTGAAATAAGCCTTTTTTTCGACCGTAAGTGAGCCATCGGGCAGTGCCAGAAGTCCTTTGGTTATGGCTTGCAAACCGGCCAGTACATCCGTCGGATTCTTTGCATCGCCATACAATTCAAGTGCACTCGATGGATAAATAACAAGTTTTCCATTTTCGTTCAGTGGTTTTCCATACAAAGCAATGGATTTTTTTTGATAATAATTGTCGTAATACTTGATAGCATTTTCAATAACCGCAAGACATTCTTCTAACTTACCCTGACCAAAACGCACCGATTCCAGAAACATATATGCAAAATCGAGCATCGAGGTATAATGATGCTCCAAATGTACATGACTATTATGTCCCCATTCCTTTCGAGGATAGCTCGGGATGCGTTTGAAGGCATCTTCCATCATATCAGGGTTGGTTGCACCCATTACTGAATGTAAACCATAAGGACTTAAAGCCTCCGGATAGGCAGTACCTTCAATGTTCCAATAATGCTTTGCCCGTATCTGCTCAATAGGCAACAGTCCCGTGTACATATTCAAAACAGGATCCATCAGGTCAAAATCGCCTGTTTTCAGCATAGGCCAGTAAACCAACCGCTGATTCTGTGCCATATATTGACAATGCTGCCAAGTTCTTTTCTCGGGTTCACCCAACCGTGAATCAACATTGAAAATTCCACCGTTGAACAACACCGGAAACTTTGCTCCTTTTGAACAACCCAGCATATAACGAACCAAAT
>CAIRSO010000741.1 GCA_903881215.1 uncultured Bacteroidia bacterium | reverse complement strand
ATCAATAAAGAATAGGATAAGCCTCAACACATTCCTTTTAGCCTCAATTATTACGATGAGTTTCTGGCCGTCAATCTTACATGCTCAAAGCGAAAAAAGCATTAGAAACCAAACCAATATTAAACTGGCATTAAATGCTTATTCTTTCAACGATGTGCTGACAGGAAAGGGTCAGAAGGACAACAAGCCAACACTCACTTTGCCTGAACTTCTGGATTGGTGTGCTACCCAAAATATTGAGGCAGTTGATCTTACCGGATACTATTTCCCTGGTTACCCTGAAGTACCAACTGATGAATATATTTATGAACTGAAGAGAAAGGCATTCAAACTGGGCATAGATATTAGCGGGACGGGAATTCGCAACAATTTTGCTTCACCCGATCCGGCAGTTCGGGCTGCTGATGTGGCACGAGCGAAGCAATGGATCATTGTTGCAGAAAAACTTGGAGCCCCGGTTATCCGGCTTTTTGCAGGAGAGATTCCTAAAGGTTATGAAGACAAATGGGATGAGGTAGCCGGTTGGATGGTAGCGTGTTACAAGGAATGTGCTGCATTCGGAGAAAAGCATGGGGTTATTATCGGAATTCAAAACCATGGTGACATGATTAAAACGGCAGAGCAGCATATCAAAATCTGGAAAGCAGTTAATTCCAAATGGGCTGGCTTAATCGTTGATACTGGTAATTACAAAGTTGCCGATCCTTATGTTGACATAGCTGCCGTTATTCCTTATGCCTGCAACTGGCAAGTCAAAGAGAGTGTTTTCGAAGTTGGAAGTCCGATAAAAATTGACATGAACCGGTTTATGAAAATCATGAAGAACAGTGGCTACCGGGGATACCTCCCTGTCGAAACTTTGGTGGGTAAAAGCAAAACCTATGATCCTTTCGCTTTAGTTTCGGAGATGATAAAAAAACTGAAGATTGCCAAAGATGCCGAGTTTAAATAATTAATCCTATATTTGTTGGATATATACAACATTAACCGCATAATTTTAATATAATGTCGGAATTAACCAACAATGAATGGGTTGCAATGAGCGACACCGCCTTACTTGCAACAATCGGATCCTTTATAAAGTATCAAAGGGTTGAACAAAACAAAACCCAGGCACAATTAGCACAAGAGGCAGGAATAAACAGGTCTACACTCAGCTTGTTTGAAAATGGTGTTAGCAGCAATATGTTGACATTTATTCAAGTACTTCGTGCCCTAAAGATCCTGCCAATGTTGTCCGAATTTCAGGTTACCAGACAGCTGAGCCCCATTCAGTTGGCTAAACTCGAAAAATCACAGAAAATCAGGGCCGCACGTACAGGCAAACAAGTATCTAGACCTAAATCTGATTGGTAATGGCCAATACTGCAAATGTTAAAATCTGGAATATTCCGGTTGGTGCTGTTGCCTGGAATGCCTCCACCGGTCTTGGTTCTTTTGAATTTGAGCCTTCTTTCCTGAATAGCCGCTGGGATCTCTCTCCCATAATTATGCCACTGGCCGAAGCAAGGAATCGTATCTTTACTTTTTCTGAACTTCGAAATAGTGATGCATTTAAAGGATTGCCAGGACTACTTGCCGATGTCTTGCCCGACAAATACGGTAATGCAATCATTAACACTTGGCTCACCAGGCAGGGGCGTGCCATCGGAAGCCTGAACCCAGTTGAAATGCTTTGTTTTATTGGTAAACGCGGTATGGGTGCATTGGAATTTGAACCGCCAGAACCAAAAGGATCAAATACCTCCACAAAACTTGAGATAAACGATCTTGTACAGTTGGCAAATGAGATTCTTACAGGACGGAAAGATTTCTCAACCAATCTCACTGCCAGCGAATCAAAAGCATTGCTTGACATCTTAAAAATAGGCACATCTGCCGGTGGTGCTAGAGCAAAGGCAGTAATTGCCTATAACAAGATAACCGGAGAAGTTCGAAGTGGTCAGGCGGAGGCACCAAAAGGCTTTACTCATTGGCTGATTAAATTCGATGGTGTTACCGATCGGCAATTTGGTGCTTCTTATGGTTACGGTCGTGTAGAAATGGCTTACCATCTAATGGCAAAGGAGGCAGAGATCGAAATGACAGAGTGCCAGTTGCTGGAAGAAAATGATAGGGCACACTTTATGACCAAAAGGTTCGACCGTGAACCGGGTATAGGCAAACTACATACCCAGAGTTTTTGTGCAATGCGTCATTTTGATTTCAACGATATAAATGACTACAGTTATGAGCAGCTGTTTGAGACCCTTCGTCTGCTTGGTCTGCCTTATCCCCAGGCTGAACAGGTATTCCGGAGAATGGTGTTTAATGTTATTTCCCGCAACTGCGATGACCACACGAAAAATTTTGGATTTATTATGGACAATGCAGGCAATTGGAGATTAACACCGGCTTTTGATGTTTGCCATTCATATCGGCCTGGCAGCACTTGGGTCAGCCAGCAGTCTCTAAGTGTAAATGGTAAAAGACGAAATATAACTCGGGATGATCTGTTATCAGTTGCTAAACAGATGCATATCAAAAGAGCAGATAATATAATCCACCAAATAAATGGGATAGTAAACAATTGGCCCATTTATGCAGAGGAGACAAAGGTAAATGCAGACCTCAGAGATGCTATACGCAAAACACTTATTAACCTGGATAATTGAGAATTACTAAAGATATCTATCTTTTTTTGGTTTAACTCCAAAAAAAAAGAGGAACACTTCCGGTTTGAACCTTCTGTATTCCTCTCATTTTCAAGTGTTTGAACTCGAGCCACTCATGGGACTCGAACCCACGACCTGCTCATTACGAATGAGCTGCTCTACCAACTGAGCTAAAATGGCATGTGAACCGCAAAAGTAGAAAAATGTTCCATACCGGAAACCATTGTGTGGTTCGAATATATTTTCAGTTAAAAATTTCCCTCATTGACTGCAATTCACTTTTCACTCTTCATTGTTCACTGTTAACTATCAACTCTCAGTTCTCAACTCTCAACTTTTAATTTTCCCAGTCCAAAATGATTTTGCCGCAATTCCCTTCTTCCATGATGTCAAAAGCTTTCTGAAATTCTGTGTAATGGAACCGGTGTGTTATTACAGGAGAGATGTTCAATCCTGAAAGTAGCATCTTCTCCATTTTGTACCAGGTTTCGTACATCTCCCGACCATAAATGCCTTTTAGGGTCAATCCTTTAAAAATCACTTTATCCCACTCTATTTGAGTGGTATCCGGCAAAATACCAAGCAAGGAGATCTTCCCTCCGTTGTACATGTATTTGATCATTGTATCAAATGCTACAGGAGATCCTGAAACTTCAAGCCCAATATCAAATCCTGCAACCATACCAACCTCCTTCATGGCAGCAGTCAGATCATCTTTCATCGGATCAATAACAAGGGAAGCACCCATTTTTCTGGCTAATTCCCGGCGATATTCGCTCACTTCCGATCCAACTACATTCCTTGCACCAACGAACCTGCATATCGCGATCGCCATGCAACCAATCGGTCCGCCGGCACCAGTCACCAGCACATCCTCACCAATAAGAGGGAAGGAGAGCGCCGTGTGAGTCGCATTGCCCAATGGATCCATGATTGAAACAATCTCATCCGGGATTCTGGAATCAATGTGCAAAACATTCTCGGCAGGCACCGAAACGTACTCAGCAAAGCCACCATCACGGTTTACACCAATGCCAATGGTATGGTCACAAATGTGTTTTCTTCCCCTTCGACAGTTGCGACAGAAGCCACAAGCAATATGTCCTTCAACAGTAACCCGTTCTCCAATACTAACCTTAGTTACCTCATTACCGATCTTGACGACAGTGCCAACATATTCGTGGCCAATCGTCATCGGGGTTTTGATTGTTTTTTGAGCCAATGCATCCCATTTGTATATGTGCAAGTCTGTACCGCAAATGGCTGATTTGCTTATTTTTACCAATACTTCATTTACTCCGGGTTCCGGAACAGGAATATCTTCTATCCACAAGCCCTTCTGAGGCAGACTCTTTCTTATTGCTTTCATCTGTTT
>CAIRSO010000740.1 GCA_903881215.1 uncultured Bacteroidia bacterium | reverse complement strand
TTTATCCTTTATCCTTCTCTTATTCTACTTTATCCTTTTAACTTTATCCTTTATCCTTTTCCTCTTCAACTTTATCCTTTTAACTTTATCCTTTATCCTTCTCTTATTCTACTTTATCCTTTCAACTTTATCCTTTATCCTTCTCTTCTTCTACTTTATCCTTTTAACTTTATCCTTTATCCTTTTCCTCTATAATCTTCTGCGTATCAATCGCAATCATCAACTCTTCGTTGGTAGGTATCACCATCACATTCACTCTCGAGCCTTTTTTGCCGATAGAAATCTCTTTGCTTCTAAGTCCGGTGTTGATGCTTTCATCAAGATCGATGCCTAAAAACTCCAGTCCTTCGCAGATCCCTTTGCGGGTAGTGTCTGAATTCTCGCCTATTCCTCCCGTAAAAATCAGCAGATCGATGCCACCCATGGCTGCGGCATAGGCCCCGATGTATTTCTTGACTCGGTAGTCGAACATTTTTATGGCTAGCAAACACCTTTCATCTCCCTTGTTGGCAGCTTCCCTGATTTCCCGTGAGTCGGATGAGATGCCGCTAATTCCAAGTAATCCTGAGTGTTTATTAAAAAGTATTGATGCAGACTTGGTCCCGATTTTCTCCTTGTCCATGAGGAAAGTGACAGCTCCCATATCAACATCCCCCGATCGGGAACCCATGATCAGACCCTCAACCGGTGTAAAGCCCATAGAAGTATCCACCGAAATGCCGTCCTTGATGGCACAAACAGAGGCTCCGTTACCAAGATGACAGGTCACTATTTTCAACCCTTTTGGATCAACGCCAAGAATTTCGCAGGCTCTTGAGTACACATACCTGTGGCTTGTACCGTGGAACCCGTAGCGGCGTATGCCGTATTTTTTATAGAGCGAATAAGGGATGGCGTACATATACGCATGTTTAGGCATGCTCGTATGAAAGGCTGTGTCAAAAACTGCCACCTGTGGAATAGAAGGGATCAGTGACCTGAGCGCATAAATTCCCTTTAAATTTGGCGGATTATGCAATGGAGCCAGTTCCGTGTATTTCTCGAGAGCGGCAATCACATCTTCGTTCACCAGCTTACTTTCGGTGAAAAGTTCACCGCCATGGACGACCCGATTACCGACTGCGCTTATCTCTTCCAAATTTTCAATGCAACCATGTTTGGCACTGGAAAGTACACCCAAAATATACTCAATTCCAATTTTATGGTCCAAAATCTCCCCTTCAAACATGACCTTCTGACCGTCTTCTTTCTCATGTTTTAAAAAGGAGCCTTTCATCCCAATTTTCTCCACGATGCCCTTGGCAATCACAGCATTATTGGCCAGGGAGAAGAACTGATACTTAATGGATGAGCTGCCGCAGTTGAGCACTAATATTTTCATCTGTTTATAATTTGTTTTTTAATTGCCAGATGGAATACCCACATGAGCATTTTCGGTTGGTGCGATAATTGTCTCATGGGTATTTCATGTGTATTATTTTTTGTTCCGCCGGTCGGCGGATATATCTTCATCTAAAAGTTGAAATACCTTGTAATTATATTTTTTCAGTTACCAACGGAGTGGCCCCAATGACGTTGCCTTTTTCATCATATTTGTAGAAACCCCAGCAAACGTGTTTTCCATAACGTTTGGCCCTGTTAAGCTTTTTAATGACAGGCGATGCCATGTACATCGGATCACCGAATTCTGAATAAAGATTTTCCATCCAGCGGTTTATCTTGTCAATTCCGAGGATATCTGCCAGTTCAAACGGACCGAAACGCATGCCAAATCCAACTTTCCAAACGATATCAATGTCTGCCAGAGAGCCGACACCTTCCATGAGTACCTCACAGGCTTCGTTAAGCAATGCCGTATAAAGTCGGATTGAGATAAGTCCTGCTGATTCTTCCACCGGAATGGCCTGTCTGTTTACCAGTTTCACGAAAGTAAGCACCCGCTCATACACATCATCAGACGTATAAAGGCCCTTGACCACCTCGCAAATTTTTGCCTCGGGCGACTGCACAAAAAAGTGCAGAGAGACGCATCTGTCACGGTGAACCAATTCAGATGCCAGCTCAGTGATGATCAGTGTGGTAGAATTTGTGGCAATGATGCAATCCGGACTAACCACTTTCTCTACCTTTCTGAAGACCTCTTTCCTTTCGGTTATTTTACGTGCGCTGGACTCTGCACGGATGGCTTCAATGACAAAATCACAATCTTGCAGATCCTTGTAATCGAGACTACCCTTGATCCTTGAGAGAATCAATTTTTTTTCTCCCTGGGTCATTCCCCAATTCTCTATGCGCCGATCCAGCACTTTGCCCAATTGGTCATAGGCATTGTCAATTCTTTCCTGCGTTAGCTCGATAAAAATGACCTCAATGCCGTAGGCGCTGGCGATCCGCGCAATGTTCTGACCATCTTTGCCGCAACCAACGATCCCGATTTTGGAGAAAAGTGTATGCTGCTGCTGTTTTTTACTTAAGCCAAAATTCTCAATTTGCTCAACTATTATATTTTCCATATTTCAATTTTCAAATTTTCTCCCCCGCTTGATTCGCGGTAATTGCCACCATATTGACAATATCGCTCACAGAACACCCTCTTGAAAGATCGTTGATCGGTGCTGCCATTCCCTGAAGTACCGGACCGATAGCTTCGGCTCCTGCCAATCGCTGTACCAGTTTGTACCCGATATTGCCGGATTCAAGACCTGGAAATACCAGCACATTGGCTCTGCCGGCTACCTTGCTTCCCGGCGATTTCAACTGACCAACCTCCGGCACGAGTGCCGCATCCAGTTGCATTTCGCCATCGATCAGCAAGTCAGGATTCTTCTCAGCGGCAATTTTCGTGGCCTGTGCTACCTTGTCGACCAACTCGTGCTGCGCGCTGCCTTTTGTCGAAAAGGAGAGCATGGCGACCCTTGGTTCGATGTTGGCAATGGCTTTGGCAGATGCTGCTGTCGTAACGGCAATCTCGGCCAACTGAAAAGCATCCGGATCAGGCATAACGGCACAATCGGCAAATACCAGCATGCCATTGTCCCCAATGTTTTTGTCCTTGAAAATCATAAAAAATAGTCCGGAAACAACCGAAACACCAGGTAAAGTCTTAACATACTGAAAAGCAGGTCTTAGCACATCTCCGGTGGCATTGATCGCTCCGGCAACTTCTCCGTCAACGTCACCCGCCTTGATCATCATCACACCAAAATAAAGCGGATCGTTAAGCAGGTCCAATGCTTTTTCAATGGTAACACCTTTGTTTTGGCGAAGCTGAACCATCAATTCGGCATATTTATTTCTGCTGCTGTCTGTTGCAGGGTCTACAATTCTGGCTCCGGTTATAGAGATTCCTTCCTTCAAGGCTATGGCTTCGATCACTGCAGGGTTGCCCAGCAAAGTGATACGGGCTATTTTTTCTTTAAGAATTTGTTCAGTTGCCTTCAGCGTCCTGAGCTCACTGCCTTCAGGTAAAACAATGTGATTCTGAAGCCTTATGGCATTTTCCTTGATCTTTTTGAGCAAATCCATGAGTCAATTATTTAATTTTCGAACTATATCTTTTAAAAGTACAAAAATAAGGAATCTTCCCTGAGTTACCTAACGTTCCGATCCTTTTTCTGACTCCAAACAATGAAAACAACAAGATTTTTTCAAAAAAGTTGCATAAGGAGGAACCATACATTTGACAGTTAAATTTAGTCACAAATCAAATATTATGTCTAATCTGAAATATTTACTTTTTTTGTACTTTAACGAAATTATTCGATACCTGATTGAAGATGCCCGACTCAACCTTTTATTTGAACCCATATGCGCTAATTTCGTTTTCTTCGTTCCTTATAATGACGATCTTGGCGTTTGTTTTGTGGCAGAAGTATTACAACGATCAAACCAAATATGTTGTGCTACTTTTTATATCCAATGCAATTTACTCTTTCTTTTACGCATTCGAGATATCCTTTAAAACCATTGAGGAGATTAACTGGTATTATCACATGGAATATCTTGGTATTCCTTATCTCGCAGTCTACTACCTTTTCTTCACCCTCTCTTTCACCGGAAGGGGCAAATTGTTGACACTACGGAACAAAATTCTTCTCTTAACCATTCCGGCGATCACGATGCTGATGGTTTTCACCAATTCGAGCCACCATTTTTTCTACAAGAGAGAGGAGATTAATTATTTGGGACCGTTCCCTTCTTTCTCTTTCACACCGGGTTTTTGGTATTATCTTCACCAGGGATGTGTCATCATAACCATGTTGGTTTCCCTGTTCCTGATGAACAAAATGTTGAAAACTGCCGGCCCCATTTACCGCAGACAAATTATCTTCATGCTGCTGGCCACCATTTTCCCTTTCATTGGTTACCTGGCTTACCAAATGCACCTGGTCCCTTACGGAATCGATCCGGTCTCATTTACTTTTACCCTCACCGGGATCACTGTATATGTTGCATTAGTCCGTTTCAAGCTGTTCGACCTGGCTCCAATTGCCCGCTCGAAATTGTTTGAAAGAATCCAGGACATGGTTTTGGTATTTGACCTTAACAACAGGATGATTGATTACAATCTGTCTGCCAGTCAGCAGTTTAATCTTTCGAACAAGGATCTGGGCAAAGAGATCCCCGAATTACTCGGTGGCTGGCCGGAAATGATGCAATTCATTCAAAACAACCAATCAGGCAAACTGGAATCACATCATTTCGAAGGCGGAATATCCTATTTTTATGACATTCATATCCTCGGACTTGAAAATACCATCAATGTTAAACAAGGGAAACTTGTTGTCATCAATGATGTATCTGAGCTCATCAACTCTGAGCGTGAGCGGAATTTTACAGAATCTAAATTAAATGCGATCATTCAGGCAATGCCTGATATTATGCTGGTAATTAACAACAAGGGTATTTTCACGGATCTCTTTAC
>CAIRSO010000739.1 GCA_903881215.1 uncultured Bacteroidia bacterium | reverse complement strand
TGTAACTCTGTGTAATATTTCTAAAACATGCGATACCGGTGCTGAACAGACGGCAAAAAGTGTAATTTTGTGCCTAAGTATTAAAGGTTATTAGTATTACCCATAGTTTTCCCGAAAGGATATTTAAAATGAAAAAAGTTCAGATAGCTGAGATATTAAAGTCAGGACAGGTTGGTGCTGAAATCACAATTAAAGGCTGGGTGCGTACCCGGCGTGGAAGCAAAAACGTAAATTTTATTGCATTAAATGATGGATCAACGATCAACAACCTGCAGGTCGTTGCAGAGGTAGAATCCTTTGGGGAAGAGTTTTTCAAAAACATTAACTCGGGTGCTGCAATAGGTGTTACCGGTACCCTTGTCGCTTCGGCAGGTTCGGGGCAATCAGTAGAATTAAAAGCCGAAAAAATTGAGATCATTGGATTATCAGACCCTGATAAATATCCGATCCAGCCTAAGAGGCATTCGCTCGAATTTTTGCGCGAGATGGCTCACCTTCGTCCGAGGACAGCTACTTTCAGCGCAGTTTTCCGGATACGGCACTCCATGATCTTTGCCATACACTCCTTTTTCAACGAACGTGGTTTTTTTAATGTACACACACCTATTATCACCAGTTCGGATGCTGAGGGTGCCGGTGAGATGTTCCGTGTTAGTACACTTCCACCCATAAATCCTCCTTTGAATGAAGAAGGAGCGGTTGATTACAGCCAGGACTTCTTTGGAAAAGCTGCAAATTTGACCGTTTCCGGTCAGTTGGAAGGGGAGCTTTTTGCCATGGCGCTATCTAAAATTTATACTTTCGGACCTACTTTCCGTGCCGAGAATTCAAATACCTCCCGTCACCTGGCAGAATTCTGGATGATTGAACCTGAGGTTGCCTTCTGCGATCTGACTGATAACATGGATCTGGCAGAAGAGTTTCTTAAGTACCTTATCAACTATGCCCTTGATCATTGCATGGACGACTTACTGTTCCTGAGCAACAGACTGGCCGAGGAAGAAAAGGTGAAACCGGCCGACCAACGCTCGATGGAGTTGATTGAGAAGCTGAGATTTGTTGCTGACAATGATTTTATCCGAATCACATATACCGAAGCGATTGAAATTCTGAGAAACTCCAAGCCAAATAAAAAAGGACAATTCCAATACCCAATTGGGGGTTATGGGACCGATCTTCAAAGCGAGCACGAGCGTTACCTGGTAGAGAAAGAGTTTAAAAAGCCTGTAATTCTTACTAACTATCCAAAAGAGATAAAAGCATTTTACATGCGGTTGGACGACAATGGTCAGACCGTTGCTGCCATGGATGTCCTCTTTCCACAGATTGGTGAAATCATCGGCGGATCGCAGCGTGAAGAGCGACTCGAGTTTTTGGAACAACGAATGGACGAGATGCACATTCCGAAAGAAGAGATGGAATGGTACCTCGACACAAGGCGCTTTGGTGGATGTCCGCATGCCGGATTTGGCCTGGGTTTTGAAAGACTCATGCTTTTCGTTACCGGGATGGGAAATATACGTGATGTCATTCCTTTTGCAAGGACACCTAAAAACTGTGAGTTTTAATTTGGGAAAATGCAAAATCTCTCTCTTCAGCAAAGGCTGCTTCAAAAGCTATCCCCACAGCAGATTCAGGTAATCAAGCTGTTGGAGCTGCCTATGCTTCAGTTGGAGCAGCGTATCAAGAAGGAGTTGGAGGAGAACCCTGTTCTTGAGTTGGAGGACAATGAATTTGATTCGGGTGAAGAAGAAGTCTCCAATGAGCTGAAGACAAAGGAGGATGCAGACAACGAAGAATTTTCTGTTGACGACTACATCAACGATGAAGATGAACCTTCGTACCGTTACGAAACTAACAACTATTCGAAAGACGAAAAGATAGCAGAGATTCCTTATTCCGAATCCAATTCTTTTCATGAATACCTCCAGGAGCAGCTCTCCATGCTGATGCTGAATGAGGAGGATTCTATTTTGGCTGAACAAATTATAGGGAATATCGACGAAGATGGTTATCTGCGCCGGGAATTGGAAGCGATTGTCGATGATATAGCTTTTGGCCGAAACATTTTAACTGACGAAAAAAAACTTGCCGGTATCCTGAAGATCATTCAGGAGTTGGATCCGGCGGGCGTTGGTGCAAGAGATTTGCGTGAATCCCTAATGATTCAGCTAGCCAGAAAGGACATGCGTCGGGTGGAGATTAAAATGGCCTTCCGGATTTTGGAAGATACATTCGAAGAGTTTACAAAAAAACACTACGACAAGATTCAGAGAAAATTCAACATTGGGGATGATGATCTCCGGGATGCCATTGACGAAATTCTAAAACTAAATCCAAAACCCGGCAGCTCCTTCAGTAACAATCTTAACAAGGGAAACCAAACCATCATTCCTGATTTTATTCTTGAGATTGTGGATGATGAAATGATCCTTAGTCTAAACCAAAGGAATGTGCCTGAACTGACTATCAGCAATTATTATGCAAATATGCTGAAGAGTTTCCGTGACAATGGCCGGGGCATGAGCACCGATCAGAAAGATGCGCTACTTTTTGTCAAGCAGAAGATAGATTCGGCCAAATGGTTCATTGACGCCATCAAACAAAGGCAGGAAACCTTGATGATGGTGATGAATGCCATGCTGCAGTTTCAACGTGAATTCTTTGTTGAGGGCGATGAAACCAGATTGAAACCAATGATTTTGAAGGACATTGCTGATCTGACAGGTCTTGATATCTCTACTATTTCCCGTGTTTCCAACAGTAAATTTATTCAGACCCATTTTGGGATCTACTCATTGAAATATTTTTTCTCTGAGTCCATGCAGAAAGAGGATGGGGAGGAGGTATCCACCCGTGAGATCAAGTCAATTTTGAAGGAATGTATAGGCAAAGAGAACAAACAAAAACCTGTTACGGATGATGAACTTGCCAATATTCTGAAGGAAAAAGGATACAATATTGCGCGGCGGACTGTTGCCAAATACCGTGAACAATTGGATATTCCTGTTGCCAGAATGCGCAAAGAGCTATAGGCTATCAGACCACAAATTTGTATCCTATACCTTTGAGGGTGCGGATATGATCGTTGCCAATTTTTTCCCTGAGTTTTCTGATATGGACGTCGATGGTTCGGTCGCCGACGATGACATTGTCACCCCAAACTGCTTTGTAAATTTCGTCTCGCAGAAAAACTTTGTCAGGTTTGGAAACCAGCAAGGAGAGTAGTTCAAACTCCTTCCGGGGAAGCATCATCTCCCTATCGTCGATCTGAAGCGTATATTTTTCTTTATCAATGATCAGGTTGCCAATATGTAGTACTTTTTCCTGGTCATTTGTTTCAGCGGTTGTGCCACCACTCCTTTTCAGCAAGGCTTTTACCCGACTAATTAATACTTTGGGACGTATTGGTTTGGTAATATAGTCGTCAGCACCGGCATCAAAACCCGCAATTTGTGAATAGTCTTCCCCCCTTGCAGTCAGAAATGCAATCACAACATCACGGAATCCCGGAAGTTTTCTTATCTCCTCGCAAGCGGCGATGCCATCCATCTCAGGCATCATCACATCAAGGATGACCAGGTCGGGCTTTACTTTTGTCACCATCTGAATCGCCTCTTTCCCGTTTCTCCCGGTAAAAACTTTAAACCCTTCGCGTTCGAGGTTGTAGCTCACAAATTCGAGAATATCTTCTTCATCATCAACAAGCAAAATTCGAGGGGTGTTGTCTTTTTCAATCATAATAATTTTTTTGTGTAGAGGCGCATAATTATGCGTCTGTACGATATCCACGAAACGTTTGTACAATATTCATGATGCGTATTTACAATGTCCACGAAACGTTTGTACAACATCATAAAATTAGGTTAAATTTTTGATTAACAGTTTTTCCGGATCGATTTTATTTTGTGAGCTTTCCCTTTTCGAGGGCAAAAGTAAAAGTTGTTCCACCATCCGGGACACTTTTCACATGGATTTTCTGTTTATGGGCTTCGATGATATGTTTGACAATAGACAGGCCCAATCCGGTACCTCCCTGCATTCTTGAACGGCTTTTGTCTACCCTGTAAAAGCGTTCGAAGATGCGCGGCAGATCCTTTTTATCTATCCCGATTCCATCATCATGGACTTCTATCAACAGTAAATTATTCATATCGTAAAAACCTACCGTAACGTTTCCATCCCGACGACCATATTTGATGGCATTGCCTATCAGGTTGCGCATGGCTTCAAACATTCGCTTTTTGTCGGCCTTAACAAGAAATGGCTTGCCGGAGGAAAGGTTCAGGTTCATGGTAATACCTCTTTCGGAGGCTTCGCGAAGTTCCAGTTCGAACACCTCCTCAATCAGCTTGCTCATGTCGAAAATCTCCAGATTAAGCTTTAGCTCTCCGGATTCAAGCTTGGTAATGGATTCCAGGTCTTCAACAACGTTGATCATCCTGTCGATGCTCTTCTCTGTCCGTTCGAGGTACAACCTGTTAATTTCCGGATCTTCCAATCCACCATCCAAAAGGGTTAAAATATAACCCTGGATATTGAAGATTGGTGTCTTGAGTTCGTGAGAAACGTTTCCAACAAAATCTTTCCTGTATTTTTCAAGGTCGCGAAGCCGCTCGATCTCAGCCATTTTATCATCGGCCCAGATTTTTACATCGTGTTCAACCTCTGCAAGGATGTCTTTGTTTCGGTCTTTTTTTTTCTTTTTGTCTTTCCCCGGAACACCACTGATTGTTTTATAGATGGGAGTAATCTTGTCGTTTACCAGGTAATTCAAAATGTAACTGGTGGTTAAGAAAGAAAGCAAAAAGATGATTGGGATCAGAAAAATCAGGTAATAAGCCTGACCATAAATATAGTTAAGGACTATGAGCAACCCCGTAAACATTGTGGTAATCAAAGAAGATACCAGGGAGAGATTACTTGGTGTATAGGACCTAAGGATTCTCATGCATCATTTTCAAACTCCGAATAATTTGAACAGGTAGTATACCAGTGCAGCAATGGCCATTGATACGGGTATTGTTAGGATCCAGGCATAAAGCAGGTTGATGGTAACACCCCATTTAACTGCTGTTACTCTTTTCGTTAATCCGGTACCCATGATCGCTCCGGTAATGGTGTGTGTCGTACTGACCGGTATTCCAAATGCATCTGTTCCAAAAAGGAGCAAGGCACCTGAAGTCTCAGCTGCGACGCCTTCAAAGGAGGTCAGTTTGGTGATTTTGGTACCCATTGTTTTAACGATCTTCCAACCTCCGGAGATTGTGCCGGCACTGATGGCAAAATAGCATCCCAATACTATCCAGTGAGGAATAGCATGAATTTTACCATTTACCATGGTGATTTGTGCCCAATCAGGAATGGTCGCGGGATCGACTCCATTGAAGTATACCATTAAAGTGGCTGCGATAAGCCCCATTACTTTCTGCGCATCATTTCCCCCATGACCAAGACTAAACAGAGCGGAAGAGAGTAGCTGGAACTTTCTGAAATATTTCTCCAAAATATGAGGATTCCCATTTTTCAAAAGATTCAACATGAGAATAGAGATGAAATAGGAAATCATCATTCCTAAAAATGGAGCAAGAAAGATAAATGCAGCAATTTTGAGAATAACACTAGAATGAACAACTGTCCAACCTGCATGTGCGATGGCTGCTCCTGCCAATCCCCCGACGAGTGTATGGGAAGAACTGGAAGGAATACCCAAATACCAGGTAAGTAAATTCCAGATGATGGCAGCAATAATCCCTGCCAAAATAACCTGAAGCGTGATGGCGTTGGTATCCACTACTTTGGCAATCGTATCGGCAATTTTTAGCTCAAAAATCGCATAGGCCAAAAAGTTGAAAAATGCAGCCCACAGGACCGCCTGAATAGGCGACAATACTTTTGTGGATACAACGGTGGCAATTGAATTGGCTGCATCATGAAATCCATTGATGAAATCAAAAATAAAAGCCAACGCGATGATAATAATCAGTAGAGTAAAGCTCATTATCTGATATTTAAACGATTAGTTCTAACAGGTGTAAAAAATAATTTTGACAACTTATCCCATTTTGACAACAAGGGACGAGAAAATATTGCCAACATCATCACATTTGTCAATGGCTTTTTCGAGGGTAGTTAAAATATCCCGCTTTTTGATCAGATCAATGGCATTGGCTTCTTCCTCAAAGAGTTTAGACAGATACTCCTGATAAATATCGTCTACTTCGCTTTCGAATTCGCTTATTTTTTCACAACAATGTGAATATTGTTTGAAGTCATTGACCGACCTCACACTCCTTAAAACCATCTGAATTTCTTTGTTGGCGGAATGAATCCGATCTGCAATCCAGACAAATTCATCCGGGACAGAGCTCAATTTATAATAGTGTATTCTTTTCGAGGCGGCATGAATGTAATCAACCACATCATCCATGTTGTTAATCAACTCGTGTATGTCTTCTCTTTCGAAAGGAGTAATAAAAGTGCCATTCAATTCATTGAGCAGGTTTTTTGTGATGTTGTCCCCAATATGCTCTACCTCTTTTATCTGTTTTGTGTAATCTAGTCGTTGGGCAATATCCCGTTCTCTAACGAGTTTGATTAACAACTCAGAGGCCAGCACCATATTGTCGGCAGCATCATTGAATAAGGGGAAAAATTTGGTGTCTTTGGGTACGAGGAAACTAAAAATTTTGTCGAGCTTCATGTGTAAGATATTATTAGTTTACGTATTTGTCGGTTGTCTTCAATACATGCAGTTTGTAGTTTCAAAAAAAATAAAATTTGCGCAAGATTTTATATAAATAGCGCATACTCTAAATTTGGTACAAAAGTAGACAATTATAGGGGATTTTTTACCATCCTTTGGCGAATCCGGAAATAAAATAGATACTTAACGGATTGTTAACATGAGAGATCTCTCTGATCCTTTTACAATCGCCCAAGCCGAAGATCGGCACCCACACTAAAAGTTGTCAGAGGCATTGGGTAGTATCGGTTAGGCTCATATTTTTGTCCAAGGAGGTTTTCTCCGCTTAACGTTAACTCCAGATGCTTGTTTAAACTCCAGGCTGCTTTTGCATGAAGCAAGTTGTAACTTACCAGATTACTTCTTCCCGAGGCATCATTGTTCAGATCAGAAATTTGCTGAAAAGAGCAATTGACCCTAAATCTCTCCCAATGGTAAGTTCCGCTTAGAAATAGGTTGCTTTTTGGAGTGGCAAACAATGGCTTTTGCATATGAATGTAACTGTATGATAACAGTAATTCGATATTTCCAAGAGGTTTCGCCGTAAGTGCCAGCTCAACTCCTTTGTTATTGATTTGTCCGGTATTGTACAGATTTCCCATGGCACCGGTAACAATCAGGTTATCTCCTTTTACAATATATCCGGTCAATTCAACTTTTAGCTTGTTTTGAAGGAAGCCCTGAGATACTCCGGTTTCATAACTATAAATACGCTCCGGCTGCAGATTTGGGTTGTGGTTGAACATGTAAAGTTCACGGATGGTCGGACTTCGGAATCCCTTTGAAAAGGATGCCCTCCAAGTGGTTTGAGTTGATAATTGCCAGGCAAAACCGGCGGACGGAATCCATTCATTTCCATATTTACTATGGTTTTGCAACCTTATTCCACCGTTCAGAGTAAGATTATGCATAAGCGTTTGTTGCATAAAGCCGTATAGACCAGCTTCGTTAACTGTTGTATCTGCAAAAGTGATCCCCTTTCCATTCATGGCTTTGGTGTTTTCAGCCTTTCCGCCATATTGGGCCAGATCGGCTCCAAAAGAGAGGTTGTTTCCTTCAAATAATTTTAAAGTCTGGTATATGTTTAGTCCGGTATTCTTGTCTGTTGAATGAAACCCGTCCGAGATGATGTGCTCTCCGAAATTGTTGTAGATTTTGATAGCTCCGGCTATTTTGTCAAATTCATTCGATACCGATAATGCCCAGTATCCGCGAGTGATATCAAGCCGATTTCCCACCAATGCCTTCAAAGTGTCAGGTCCGGGATCCCTGGCATTGAATTTGGCCAGAGAGAAATCAGCTTCTGCTTTGAAATGTTCGTTGAATTCATATCCCAATTTTGCATACCCATTTACAATTTCGAAATCTGCATCCGGACGGTGACCATCAGTTTTATCGTGGTTGAAAGAGACAAAGGAGCTGAATTTATTTTTCTTTAATCCCAGAGAAACTGCCTGTTTTTGAGTATTGTAAGATCCATATGAAAGTCTTGCACCTCCACCAGTACCTTCCGAGTTCTCATTTCTTGTGATAATGTTGATAACCCCCCCCATGGCATTGGAGCCATAGAGAATTGATGCCGGACCGCGGATTACCTCTACTCTTTCAACATCCGATGCTACATAACTATCGGGAAGCGGATGTCCCATCAGTCCCATAAATTGTGGGTGTCCATCAATCAGCATCAGTACTCCTGTGGTTGGATTTCCTCCAATGCCCCTGATGGAGATCTGTCCTGCTGATCCTGCCGCTACGCCAAAACCCGTAACACCTCTTTCTGTCACATATAGACCGGGCACCCTGCCATTGAGCATAGGTAAAATAGCCGATTCATTCCCTTCTGCAATTTGTTTACGGTCCAGAATGGAAACAGCAAGAGGAGTCATATTGCGGTTTATTTTTGCTCTGGTTCCGGTCACAATTACCTCTTTGATGTTGATTGTATCTTTTAGGGAATTGATTTTTTTCTGTGCCTTGGCGCCAGAGCTAAGTATTAGTATTGCTAAAATCAGGAGTATTCGATGCATAATAAATTGTATTCAGTTTATAAAATTCTAATAATGTATTTGTTAATATAGCTATGTCATTTGTGTATTAGTGTTTCATCGTTTCCCTGTTTCACCGTTTCTTTACTTAAGGAGTATTACGAATTATAACTTTAGTGTTACTGATGGATCAAATTTTTTTATTTTACCTTGCTCATAATCAGCTTTCCGTGTTCGATGCCTTTGATTCCAATGAGTTGGTCTGACAATTCAGTTAATGTATGAGCGGTCCCTTTTACTGTGATCACTTCCATGGTGTGGTCGTTTTCAATAAAGAAGCGTTGAGAAGAGAGGATGACTTCAGCATGTTGTGACTGCAACTCGAACGACCTGTTCCAGACTTCCTTCTTGCTGTTGGGTAGAACCAGTACAATTGCGCCGGCTACCAGATTGTTGCATTGCCATTTTTTTTCAACAGTATTTTTCTCGATCAATGCACGAATGGCCTGTGACCTGTTGGGGAATTGATTTTCCTTCACATAGTTGTCAAGTGCTTCGAGCAACTCCTCTTCCAGGGATACGCTAAAACGGGAGACGGTCATGGTATTACGAATTATTAATATCGTGTGTAAAGATGGGAATTAATTTGAAAATTTGAAAATTTGAAGATGGGAAAATGGGAGGATGGGAAGATGGGAATTATTTGGCCAGTGCCTTCTTTGAGACGAAATAGATTTTGGCGATTCCATACATAAGTACCAGTGCAAAGATGATGGCGGCGCCGGACGGAATGTCGTACACGTATGAAAAGATGAGTCCGGAGAGAGATCCGACAAAACCAAAGAAGATAGACAAGAAGATCATCTTATGAAAGTAGCGGGTAAAAAGGTTTGAGATGGCCTGTGGAATAGTGAGCAACGACATGACCAGGATAATCCCCACAACTCTGATATTCAATACAATCGTTAATGCCACAAGACAAATAAGGATCATATTAAACAGCCTGACCGGTGTATTATTTGTCAGGGCATATTCTTCATCGAACGAAATAAAAAGGATCATCCGGTAGAAGAGAATAAAAAAGGCAGCTATTCCGATGGTAAGTAAGGTTAGAAAGAAAAGATCGGTATAAGACACTGTCAGGATATTTCCAAAGAGGTAGCTCATCAGGTTTGGGGCATAGCCGGGCGTCAGGAAGATGAAGATGATGCCAAGGGCCATTCCAAGGGCCCAGAGCATGGCAATCGCTGAGTCCTCGCGGAGATCAGCTTTCCTGGTAAAGAATTCTATGCCCAAAGCGGAAAAAATGCCAAAAAGAACAGCTCCCAATATTGGATCAAATCCCATATAATATCCCATTCCGATGCCACCAAATGATGCATGGGTGATGCCACCGCTGATAAAGACGATCCTGCGGGAAACGATGTAAGTTCCGATGATACCGCAGGTGATGCTTGCCAGAAGAGAGGCCAGCAAAGCGTTGCGAAAGAAATTCATCGCCAGCAATGACATCAGGTTGTCCATCATTGTTCGTGTTGGTGTAAGACGGTATGAGGAATTTTGCCGTGGCTAATGATTTGAATTGGGCACTCGTAGGCCTCCATCAGTTCAGGAGTTATTTTGTTCCCGGGATGGTAGTGCAACGAATGGTTCACACAGGCAATGGATTTCACATAGGTGGAGATGGTACCTAGATCATGAGAAACCAACAATATAGCTATCTCCTCATTTAGTTTACGAAGCTTTTCGTAGAGCTCTCTCTCAAAACGATTGTCTACATAGGTATTTGGTTCGTCTAATACCAGCAGTCTGGGCTGATTTACGAGTGCCCGGCAAAGCAATGCCCGCTGGATCTGTCCTCCGGAAAGTTCGCCAATGGCTTTGTTGCGGATTTCATATATTCCCATTTGGTGCATCAATTCTCCGGCAAACTCAAGATCTTTTTGTGCATATTTTTTGATGATGCTCTTTTTTGACATAAGTCCGGATTTCACTACCTCTGCCACAGAAATGGGGAATTTGCGGTCGATGTTGTTGATCTGAGGGAGGTATCCGATGCGGTGGCGATTACCCTGAGTCATGCAGTCATGAAAAACCACCTCTCCTTTGAGAGGAGGTAAAAGTCCTAAAATGGCTTTCAAAAGAGTCGTTTTTCCTCCACCGTTGGGACCAATAACTCCGATAAAATCACTACCGTGGATGGTCAGGGAGACATCAGATAAAATGATGTTGTCCTCGTACCCCACCGTCAGGTGTCGTATATCGATCAATGGAACCATGTAGGTGAGATTCTGAAGCATACTTTTTATTTTCGCACAAATTTATAAATAATCAGGCGACTAGAATGTTATTTTGCTGCCGCCATTTTAAGGGCCAAAGAGATCATCTGACCCGGCCAATCGTAAGCCAGCGGATCGATTTGGATCACCTTGCTGCCGGTTTCATTGGCAATGATATCTGCATTTTCGGCATCAAACTCTTTTTGGATCATGATGTATTTGATGTTTTGAGCTCTTGCTTCCAGAACAATATTCTGGATGTGCCGTGGGGTAGGTATCTTTCCTTCAAATTCAATAGAAAGCTGTTCCAGGCCGTATTCTCTGGCAAAATAACCTAAGGCAGGATGGAAAACCATAAATTTTCGGGACGGGATATTTGTGAGAATCTTCTTCACCTCCCGATCAACACTATCGATTCTTGTAAGCAAGTGGTCAAGATTGGTCTGAAACTTGGCCTGGTTGGCCGGATCGATTTTTACCATTCCATCGTATATGTTTCGGGCAATGATTCTGGCACCTTCCGGGGATGACCAGGTATGAGGATCGACTCCTTTTTCGTGGTCATGATCACCGTGATCATGACCGGCAGCATGGATTAGCTCAACACCGGCAGAAGTATTAATGAAAACAAGATTGGGATTGTTGGATTGAAATTTTTCCAGGTAGGTTTCTTCAAAACCAAGGAATCCATTGGCAAAAAAGGCTCCCGCCTTAGCCATTTCTCCCATCTGCCTGGGGGTGGGATTGTAGGTTTCCGGACCGACCCCAGGGGGGACCATTACCTCTGAGATATATAGATTGCCGGTAATCTGATCAGTAAAATACTGCAGCGGAAGAATACTGGCAAAAACGATCTTCTCCTTGTTTTTTTTGGTCGTTGTCTGGCACGATGCCAGAACAGCCAATGTTAATAGGAACAATAATATTTTTCTCATTTTTAATTTTCTTTCCCCCATTTTCTACTCCTTACATCTTCTATGACTCTTGAGTTCCGTCCGAAACGAACGATTTTTCTTTATTCAGCACGCTACCGCGGACGGTTATCCCCCTGCATTCCTTTACCAGGGGCTCCACCCCTTTCTACAAACAGGTCGCCACTCCGTGGCTAAACCCCAATTTTGCTCACAACCCATCCCCGTTTCTCTGTTTCACGGTTTTCCTCTTCTTTATTCAACCACTCGCCAAGTCTCCCAGTCTCCCAGTCTCCCCGTCTCCCCGTCTCCCCGTCCCCCTGTCTCCCCGTCTCCCCGTCCCCTAGTCTCCCCCTCGCCCTGTCTTTCTCCGCGGTGGCACCGGATCATATCCCGAAGTTCCCCAGGGATGACAGTGCAGAATGCGATTGGTCGCCATCCAAAATCCTTTGAACGGGCCATGGATTTTAACTGCATCCAAAGCATATTGCGAACATGTTGGAATATGCCGGCAAGAGGCTGGAGTAAGTGGCGAAATTGCACCACGGTAAAAATAAACCGGAAGCAGAACTATATGAACCATTACCCATCTTAATCCGGCTATAATTTTTTTGATCATGGCATCCTTCAAGAAGCTTCTTATACTGCAAAACTTGCACGAAGTTACCCAAAAATCAGAAGAAACATATTCGGAATAAATTGACAACAAGTAATATTTTGTTAGTCAGAGGGATAGATTTTTTGATTTTTTGAAAACTTTCCATATTACTTTACGTTTATTTGTTGAGACAACCCTGGCAAGTCTTTACCTGCCAGAAATTCACTAAGACACAAAGGTTCACAAAGAATCACAGTGCCGAAATATAGAAGATACATATGCAGTTGATCAATCAAAATAAGCACGAATTAAAACCGGTAAATATCACAGGTAATGAGGAGATATCGCCCAATGTCTTTGTTGTTTCATGGAAGAGAGATGAGAATTTTAACCCCGGTCAGGTAGTAAAAATTACAGCAGATCTTCATGAGCCTCCCAGGATATACAGTATCTGCAGCGGTGATAAGGAAGAAAATATTTCGGTTCTTTTCAATGTAAAACCAGGAGGTGCACTTACTCCCCGATTGTCTCAGATGAAGTCTGGAGAGGTCATTTATGTCTCCGCACCGTATGGAAGTTTTACATGCGATGAGACGCCAGCTCACTGGATTGCCACAGGTACAGGAATTGCCCCTTTTTACAGTATGATCCGTTCAGGGAGATTCTCAAATAAGAAACTGGTGCATGGAGTTAGTTATGTCAACCAGTTTTATTTTGAAGATTTTCTGAAAAAGGAGTTGGGTGACAAATATATTGGCTGCTGTAGCCGGGAGACTGAAGGGAATCACTTTGCAGGAAGGATAACTGATTATCTGCTGGCTCAGAACGATCTTCCCAAGGGGGATAAGTACTATCTTTGTGGTCAGGCACTGATGGTTGTTGAGGTCCGGGATCTGTTGATCCAAAAAGGAGTTCCATTCGGCCAGATTTATGCTGAAATATTTTTCTAAAGAGATGGAAACGACCAGACAACCGCTTTTCGGCAAAACATTGAACGAGCTGATTCAACTCACTGTTGATTTGGGGTTGCCCAAATTTACTGCAGGCCAGCTTGCGGATTGGTTATACAAGAAACAAATTGGTTCAATTGAAGAGATGAGTAATCTCTCCAAAAAGGTGAGGGAACTCCTGAGCGAAAAATTCGAGTTGGGAACTAGCCAACCTTCAAAAGTACAGGTCAGTGAAGACGGCACGAAAAAATATCTGTTTGTAACCGGAAATCACCGCTTTATTGAAACTGCCATGATCCCTGACGATGACCGAACCACCGTTTGTGTCTCTTCTCAGGTTGGTTGCAAGATGGGCTGCCTTTTTTGCATGACGGCTAAACAAGGATTTCAGGGACAGCTAACGGCTGGTGAAATTGTAAATCAGGTTCATAGCATAGAAGAGACTGCTGACGTATCGAACATTGTCTATATGGGTATGGGTGAACCTTTTGATAACCTGGATGAGGTATTGAAGAGCATAGAGATCCTCACTGCCGAATGGGGTTACGGAATGAGCCCGAGGCGCATCACGGTTTCATCGATTGGTATTATTCCGGCGATGGCAAGATTTCTGACTGAATGCCAGGCACATCTGGCCATTAGCCTGCACACACCCTTTGACGAACAGCGCAAGAGTTTAATGCCTGTTCAGTTGGCTTATCCTATCGCGGAAGTTGTTGACGAAATAAGAAAGTGGGACTTCAGCGGACAAAGACGCGTCTCTTTTGAGTACATCCTATTCAAGGGTCTAAATGATACCCCGGTACATGTGAAAGAGCTGGCCCGCCTGCTCAATGGCATCAAATGCAGGATCAACCTGATCCGTTTTCATCCTGTTCCCGGGACTCCATTGGTAAGTCCGGATGAGGAGACCATTCTGCACTTTAAAAATCAGCTGAACGACAAAGGTATTTTTACTTCGGTACGCGCTTCGAGGGGGCAGGATATTTATGCGGCATGCGGGCTGCTGTCTACCAAAGAGGAGAATAAGGATAAAGGAAAAAGTAAAAAGGATAAAGGATAAAGTAGCATTCGTGTCGCGAGAAATATCTATGTCATTGATAATTAATCGTTTCAGAATTGTCTTGATAAGAGCGTTCCCTACTTTATCCTTTATCCTTTTTACTTTTTCCTTATTTTTTCCACTTTATCCTTTAACTTCAAGGCTTAAAGTTTCCTGTATCCACCCACTCATTTTTGAGCAATGACCACCAATCGATGGCCAAGCCCCTCAAAATATAATCGTAGGGAAGCCAGCCATATCCATTTTGGCCCCAGCCAGCACCCCATGAATTTCTTATCAGGATGGCTCCGGTAGTTTCTTTGGAACCTGCAGCACTACTTTTGATTTTTATGGTATCATCGTAACCGGCCGCTACGACGGCATGACCTCCATTGATTCTGTCATTTCTATCAGGGAAAGGAATCTTGCCGCCGTTGGTATTGGATTGGAAAATTGACTGATAAACTGTAAAACCGAACATCGACGGTAGTCCGGATGACAGATTCGCTTTGATGCTGGACAGCAAAACTGCAGGGGAAGTTCCAGGCGGGTCGAGACGATAATAACTGATGGCCTGGAAATTTTGGGCAAAAGCGTAGCAAAAAGGTGTTGGTTCCACATCGTATTGACTGATGTTGTAAGGCCAGTATTCTTCAGGAGGAACCCCAAAGAGCACCATGGCACCCATCATGCTGCGCAGGAAAGCACCACTGTCGCCGGTTTGGTGCATCAGGTTCCGGGCAGTTTTGTATAAGAATAGTCTGGATGGAGGTGTGATCTTTCCGAAAGCACGCTGTTCGAAATATTCGACCATGCTTACCGCTGCATTGGCGGTGCAGGAGCCAAGATTTCCCTGATTCTTAACAGGTGCAAACCATTGCGTTAAATTGACCGACACAGGTAGAGGGGCTGAAGGAGCAGCAGTAGCTAGTTTGGACTTCATCTGTTTAATTGAATCCTTCTGACCAAGTCCGGCAAGGCGAGGAGACACATGATCATCTACCTCTGTTTTGTCTCTGAAGTCGGGCCAATCAGGCAACCAACCCAGCTTTGTAATTAAGGTTGAATCTTCCATCATTGAGGGATTAAAATTTGGTAAATTTGCAGTTAGTGAATTAAAATAATTTCTGAAAGATAAATAGAAAATGTAATTATTACAAAAAATATCAATTTTATTTTTATGAGTATCAATTTTGTTTTTTATTTGCCACATAGAATACCCACAAATTCACTTACGGTTTGTGCGAAAACTTCCTCATGGGTATTTCAAATGAGTCAGCAAACTACTTTCCGAATTCTTTTTTTTATTGTTCTTAGTTGCACCTTTCAGGCGATCTTTGCTCAAAAGACTGATAGTTGTAACATCCCGGCAGGAGGGAACGGGTTTCTTTTGACGAAAGACTCACCGTCATCTGATCGCAAGCAGATTTGGGAATCCACATCTGACAAATACTTGATTTACTTTTATGCGGAAAAGGAAGGGAAAGCAGACCTTTCTCTGAATCTGTCTGTTCCGGAAGGAAAATCCAAAATAAAAGTATCCGTTGGAAAAAAGAATTATATTATTTCTGTTTCCGGCAAGGAGGTTCATGCTTCAAAGGTCGGGACTATTCCACTGAAAGCAGGTTATAACAAGGTGGAGATTCAGGGCATTGCAAAAGAAGGAACTCAGTTTGCGATTGTTTCCGAGCTATTGGTTAAGTCGCTATCTCCGGGACTTGTGCTCAATTATGTCAAAGATAATCTGGACAATCGTTTCTATTGGGGAAGGCGCGGTCCTTCGGTGCATCTCAACTATGAGTTGCCGAAAGGAGTTGATATTGAATATTTCTACAACGAAGTAACGATACCGGTTGGCATGGATCCGGAAGGCTCTTATTTTATGGCGGATGGCTTTGGTGAAGGTTATTTCGGGATGCAAGTGAACGGACCGGAGGAGCGAAGGATTCTGTTCTCGGTTTGGAGTCCATACAAAACGGATCATCCGGGAGAGATCCCGGCGTCGGATAAAATCCTCTTGCTTGCCAAGGGTGAGGGGGTTCATACGGGAGAGTTTGGCAACGAAGGATCAGGTGGACAAAGCTATTTCCACTATTCCTGGAAAGCAGGAACTACTTATCGTTTTCTGTTAAAAGGTATGCCGGACGGGAAAGGAAACACAATTTTCACCGCATGGTTTTTTGCTCCTGAAGAGGCCAATTGGCAGTTAATTGCAAGTTTCAGCAGACCTAAGACGGATCATTATCTGACCCGTCTCCACTCTTTTCTGGAAAACTTCAATGACAGAAATGGCTATCTTACCAGGAAAGCACTTTATACCAACCAATGGTGCCGGGATAAAAATGGCCAATGGTTCCCACTTTCAATAGCTCGTTTTACAGGTGATGACATTGCCAAAAGAGGTTATCGGCTCGATTATGCCGGAGGAACCGAAGGCAGCGGGTTTTTCCTGCAGAATGGGGGATTCTTTGATGCGGCTGTAACTCTTAATTCAACATTTGAACTCATAGCCAAACCGGCAATGGCCCCTGAGATTGATTTTTTAGGGAAGTAATCGGTAATCTAAAGTGTTCAAGTTCGTTCAGTTCATTTTGAAACTCAGCACGATTGTTGGTTTGTTTAAACTTGATCATTTATATGGTTTGGTTCTGGCAAGGCATCTATTTGTTTAGCATTCAAGGGTGTTACAATGCTTTTACCGATATTGGCCTCAATCTCTTTGCGGGTATTGCCAACGATGGAACCACCACGGGCAGCTACGCGTCTGTTTTCGGCCAATGTTTTTGGTTTGTGTTCCTTCGATATTTCGGTGGTAGTAGCTTCGGCCAGCGTGTTGAGTGCAAGTTCGAGGTTGGTCATATTGTCACGAAGGCTCTCTTTTTTTAATCCTTTGAATTGCTTGTATTTTTTTGTGGTCAAACCTGACCAGCCATACGTAATGATGTCAGTTAGCGTGGCATATTCCTGACCTTTCTTAACGCCTCGCTGCTCCCATTCATCGGTTAGCTCTTTTCGTACTTCAATGCTTTTGAGGCGTTGATTGATCCAGTTGGTCGTGTATCCTTTGCGATGGTAATATTCCAACATCCGGTCGATACCCAGTTCCGGGTCTTCTATTTCGTCCAATCGCTCTCGGGCGACTTCGGCAAGCCACTGCTTAAATGGCTCAGCCTTAGGCGATGGGATGGATTGGATCAGGCGAAAAATCTGCTCAACATCTGCTACATCGGTTTTATAAAACTTACCGTCGACCGACTGCATTTTCAGTTGACTACAATTTGTAGCCAACTGACTTCCCTCTTTTTTGATCCGTGTTTTCAATACGCTCCAGTACTTGCGGGGATTTGGACTATCTGTCAATACCTCAATCACATCGACAATGGAGAAATACCATTTCCCCTGTTCGTTGTCCCATACGGTACGAACTTTTTTATCTTCAAAGAGCTTTAGTGCGTTTTGTTTGGTCATTTTGATTGTTTGGTCGATTAAATTTTAGGCACCTTCAACTACTTTTGTTGTTAGCGTGCCATTGATTCTTTTGGTTTTAATCACAGCCGCCAGTGTTTATATTTTGCTCCGGATTCAATTGTACAGGCACGGATGGCCTATCCGTGCTAACGGGGATTTTCTATTTCATGGTTCTGTCATTAAAAACTATTGAAAAGACTTTTTTTTGAATAATAGAAAAGCTTTGATTAATATCTGCGCTCAATTCATATGTGCATCTTGATCCAAGCTGAAAATCCCTAGATTCTTTGAAATGATTTAGAATTTCTTCAGTCATGATGACATCTTGAAACAACTTAAAACCATCTTGTTCTTCTTTAGAGTTTGATTTACATTGCGAAATGTGTCTATATCCACTTGGATTTAAAACTTTAATATCAAATTCCTTAGGGAGAGCACTCAAAAGATAATCACACCTTTCAACTGAGGTTTTTTCAATTAGCTTA
>CAIRSO010000738.1 GCA_903881215.1 uncultured Bacteroidia bacterium | reverse complement strand
TACCATGAGCATTGGGTTAGGCACTTAGTTAACCAGACCCTCTTCCATTATTCCGACTTTGAGCATCCTCCATAGTAGGCGCAGCATTCGATTGTCTCCACCCTTTTGTTCCATGAATTTCATCAACCATTCGTGGTTAACTTTATCAAAGAAACTCCTGATATCTGCTTCCAGTATGTTGTTGACTCGTATCTTGCAGTCTGATTCTTCCTAATGCTTCTGTAAAGGCATGTGAACTCAATCCGGGACGATAACTGTAACTGCAGTTGTCAAATAGTAGTTCAAGTAGCTGTTCGTGAACTCGTTTCACCGACAATAGAATGCCGTGCAAAAAATTAACGAAGATAACAAAACTTATCCTGGCATTTTTTGTTAATTTCCTCCAATGCACTTTGCCTATTCTTAATATAAAATGTAGAAACTTTTATCAACGTGTCTTTTGAATAAAACTGAAGAACTCCTTGTTGATTTAAAACAATCAGAAGTAGATTGTCCCATGAGATTTTCGAAATTTTCCCGATTTTTCTCTGAATTATTCCCGAGTTATCAATTCTAAATGTCCAGGAACTATATAGGCTGGAAAATATCCAATAACCAAATGAAAAGAAGGTAATTACAAGCAATAAAACTGATTTGTAACTCCATCCGTCAGTAAATTCACCATGAAAGAACAATCCAGATCGTTCTTGATATGTAATTATTATTGGAGCTACGAAAGTAAAAATTCCTGCTGCTAAAAAACCAGTAATAACTCCCGGTTTGTCCGCCATAATTTGCCAATTTGTTTCTGTTTGATTCATGATTCCAATTTCGCCGTTAAGTGTCTCTGTTTTTTATAATCTTTAATAATTTTGTCAAATGTACGTTGAAATCTCAAAATTTTTCGGCTGCACTACTAAACGGTTTATTTGGACATTTCTTAATTGTCATCCAGTAAGATTTTCCCCAATTTTTCAAGAATTGAAACGCCGACTCTCACTTCATTCGCACTATTTTATTGCGCATAACCGTGCTTGCCCACTCGCCCGGCGTTTTGTGGAGAGCATTGGAGCAAAATGTAGGGCGGGACATGTTGGTGGTCCGTTTTCCCACTTGTTATCTTTTGCGCATGGACGCGCTCTTTGTTATTCGGTTTTTAACATTACTAATAACATTTGCAATTAATATTAAGATAAGAGGTTTAAACGCAGAGGGCGCAAAGAGCGCAGAGGTTGGAAATAGAAAAATTAAAAGAACAAAAAAATCTCACCAAATACAATCATCTCTTTTCTTAAACCCTAAATTTCCTAACTCTGCGATCCTGTCTCTGCGTCCTTTGCGCCCTCTGCGTTAAAATCCCCTCTCCATCCGCACTCCGGATGAGCACTCTCGACTGGTGTGGAAATTTATAACGTACGGGTTGCAAAATAGCCGAAGTGCCTGTGTTGCGCCTGCGGCAGGCATTTTGGCTATTTTCTGTTGGTGGATGTTGCATTTGTCATTTGACACCTATAATAATCGCAAACAGGACGTTTGCGCTACCTCAATCTTAAATTGCTGTTTGTATTCCACTTTCAATCAACTTCATTAGTCTTTCTTTTTCATTTATTCTTGATTTAACGCGACTCAAAATTGGTATCATTCTTTTGCCTTCCTTAACGATGAGGTCAGAAAACCATATTGACCATGCACCATCCCAATTCATTCTGTTGTCATCCCATAGGCTTTGAATATATTGACCGTTTTGATCTAATTTGATAATGCTCCTCATCAATTCCCAAAACACAAATTCATAATATTCCGCCGTTCCAGTCCTAAGTTTATCCTCGCTGAATTTAAGCTTCTTTATCAGGTCATGTATGATTTGGTTATCATTAAGATCATGATAGGGATTTGTATAATTCTCTCTCGATTCTTGTTCATTAGCATTCAGATTTATTAGGAGTATTTGATATAGGCTATCAACTTGTATATCTACTTTGCTATTTTCAGATGCCCTATGATTGCATTGAAATAGGATAATGAACAGAACCAAAC
>CAIRSO010000737.1 GCA_903881215.1 uncultured Bacteroidia bacterium | reverse complement strand
GAATCACCATCCAAAGCACCGGCAACTGAAGTGAGCGTTATTCCTGTTCCCGGGCCCTGGCAGCTGACCTTTCCAAAAGGCTGGGGTGCTCCTGAAAAAATCGAGTTTCCGGTACATTACCAATTGATTATCAGTCTAATATAGGATCAATTATTTGCAAGTTATTACCGGCTGGATCAATTTGTGGTGCACCAAAAGACTCTACCCGGAAAATAATTGAAGATGTTGAAGGATACAAAAGGGGTTACTATTCTGGCGTTTTTGGAATTTTTGACGGGCAAAATGTCGACTCAGCTGTCATGATTCGTTACATTGAACAGAAAGATGGCCAAATGTTTTACAAAAGCGGCGGAGGAATCACAATGAACAGTGATCTTGAAAAAGAATACAATGAATTAATAGACAAAGTGTATGTTACAGCTTATTGAAACCATTTGTTATGAAAAGGGAAATTTTCATCGTCTTCCGCTTCATGAAGACAGAATGAATAGATCCAGAAGACATTTTCTCGGTAAATGTACACCGATTTCACTGTCACAGTCGCTTATTATACCTGAGACTATGAAGAAACAAAAAATCAGGTGCCGGGTTACATTTTCAAATTCAATTGAAAACATTGAATATGAGCCGTATATACTTAACAAGATTGAAAGTCTGAAATTGGTTAAGTCAGATGCGATTGCCTACTCCTTCAAATTTAAAAACCGGGATTCGCTGAATGATTTGTTGGAACAAAGGGGTGAAATGGATGAAATACTAATTGTGAGGAGCGGTTTCATTACGGATACTACTTTCACAAACATAGCTTTCCTGCAGAATGGATATTGGTATACTCCTGCCTGGCCATTGCTCGCTGGCACAAGAAGAGAAGAGTCTTTAAAGCAATGCAAGATCTTTCCCCGCAATATCAAACCTGAAGAGTTAAAATATTATGAAGAAGCAAGGTTGATAAATGCCATGCGTTCACTGGAGGAGGGAGAACCAATTCCAATCGAAAACATTCGTTGGTAAAAAGATGAAGTTGCGCGGAAATAAACGTAAACTCCTGTTTCCTATATGATAATGAAATTAGAAGGCGATACCGATGCTTATCCCACTCCTTAGCCATGGATATGGTATCGAGCTCCCTGAAACATCCACCTGATTGGTTCCAATTTTTTCAGTTTTGATTTTATCCCTCAAAAATGAAGGTAGTTGATCTAAATTATCGTTAACTCCATTGTAGATCACGTCGATGGATTTTGCATCATTAGATTTCACGGTCGCTGTAATATTTGCAAGACCAGCTTCAATTCCTAGAAAATAAAAATCGACACATACAATCTTGGCGATCAAAAACTGAACTCCCCATTGAATTCCTAAATTCAAAGTTGTACCATTAACATCATAGTTTTCATTGTAATAAACTGCAGGAGTAAAGTCCTGGTTTCTCCTGTAATTATCAGCAGTAACTTTTATTTTCTGATATTTCAGGTAGGGAGAAAAGTAAAATCCATATGGCCTGGGTTTATTGCCCGCATAGTGCCTGTAGGCTGCACGAACAGACATGGTGCTAAATTCATCGTTGGTGATCTTATTATCTATATCATTCATACCAAATTTGTCAGCAAATGGTTTTGGCTTTGCAATACCAAGCCCAAAAATAAATGAACTCTTTGGACTGAATTTCCTTTCATACTCAAATGAAAGATTATTTAAAGCCAGGTTAACCGGCAAGAATTTAATTGCATTTTTTGGTCCGGCAACAATAGCATCAGAATTTTCTGAAACATCCTGACCCCATGCGTAAATGGAACAAAATGCAAAGAACAAAAATAAAGCTCTGGT
>CAIRSO010000736.1 GCA_903881215.1 uncultured Bacteroidia bacterium | reverse complement strand
TGTTCTTCTCCAGTATGCCACTCTTCATGATAGTGGACACTCCATCGACATCAATTGTAATAGAACGTCTCTCATCTCTTGTACTATAATAATCGGAGAAGCTCAGCAAAGAACTTGAAGTAAGTGTTTCATTCACCTTACGGGTCCATTTGGCACTGGTGCCAATGTTTCCGTATCGTGTAAAATCTGTATTGCTCATGGATATATTGCTTCCTGCAGGCAACCCACCACCACCACCTCCACCTCCTCCGGGAGGCCCACCTCCTCCTTGTCGCATTTTGAATTGAGGAGTGTTGTCGAGGTAATCAGTCCCATTGAAAATACTGAGAGAGAGCACATCTTTGGGCGTCGCTTTGAACGTAATTTTACCATTAAGGTCATAGAAGTAAGAGCTGTTTCCTGAACTTTTTCCACCCATAAAGGGTTGTGGAGAGGTTGTTGCAGTTGATTTATTTAAGCCGGTGATCTTATCATAAAGGTATCCCTGGTAGGATCTTCTGAAGGCAAAAAGGGATGTGACGCGGTCTCCGACAGGAATTTCCACATAGGTGTTCATGCTTAGCAGACTAACTTCTGCGCCAATTGTGGCTTTTTTGGCGTTTCCATCTTTGCCGGTAATCTCTGTGACACTCGACAATCTTCCACCAAATTTGGAATCAAATCCACCTTTGTGTAACTGCACATCTTTGATGGCATTTGAGTTGAATGCGCTGTAGAATCCATAGAGATGATCCACATTGTAGACGGTGAAGCCATCATACAGAATCAGATTCTGGTCGGGAGTTCCTCCCCTGACATACATCCCTGCCGAACCTTCGTTGGCAGCGCTGACACCCGGCATCAGTTGAAACCCTCTCATGATATCTTTTTCACCGATATTGGGTAAAACCTTCAGGGCAACAGGAGACATTTTGATTTTTTGTTCAACGGTCGACTGTTGGAGGGCCTTGTCATCTTTTCGACCGGTCACAAATACTTCCGAAATGCCAACACTTTGCTGTTTCAATTCAATAAACAGTGAGGCATTTTCTTTTTGAGGCTCAAGCTCTATTCTTTTGGTATGGTATCCGATATAGGTAACCACTGCGACTGCAGTATCGGCAGGGACCTTCTCCAGCGCAAAATGGCCGTTTTGATCGCTGGTAACGCCTTTTGTAGTTCCCTCTATTCTAATGGTGGCAAAAGGGATTCGTTCGCCGTTGGCACTGTCAACAATTTCTCCTGAAAGAAGAAAATTTCGTTTAACCGGAACCAGAGATTTTCTTGATTTAACTCTTTCTGTATTAACAATCTCTTTGAGGTTCTGCAGTTGCTCAAGTTGCTTTTTGTCCTTTGCGATGTATATAAAACCATCTTTACCAACCAGGGTAACCATATTCCAGGCTGCAGCAACCATTTTGAGGACACCACCGACTGTCTTTTCATTGTCGGTCATCAGGGATGTTTTGTATTGCTGAAGCGTTGTCTGATCATAAATGAAACGGATGTTCAGGTCTTGTCCCATTTCAACTAAAATTTCATCCAGCGGGCCGATGTAGTTTTTTGGTAGTTTGAAATTTTCTACTGTTTGTGCAATAAGCCATCCGGGTATAAGCAAAAAAATAATTAATGGAACAATTTGCTTCATCATGTAAACTATAGGGTATTGATTTAGCGGAAAGCATATTTCTGTGAGGAGATTCGTACAGAAAAAGTTTTCCCGTCAAAAGTTTCGATAAAACTATTTGAATAGTTTGGTCGAAAGAAGAACAATCAGTGAAACGACAGTATTGATCAGCCAAATGACATGTTGGGTCAGTTATTGGCCAAAAAGTGCGATTTTTTTGATTTTGTGTTAAGATGTGTTAATTCAGCCCCAAAACTGAGGCGTTAAAATCAAGTTGAGGAATTCAAAAACAACAATATTCAAATTACTGTTGCTATTTCCTGGTGGAAGAAGCTTTCAACTGAGTTTGAGAATCAATCATCATCCCCATTCCCCTCTTTTTCGGCTGTAAAGAAGGCTGCCCGAACTGGTGCCGGACAAGTGCTGTCCAATCCGTGGATGGCTGCCCAGATCACCTCATTGAACTGTGCATCCGGAACGCGGTCTTCCTTGCTGAAATCGAATTTCTCGCTGAGCCTGGAGAGTTTGCTTTGCTCCTTGTTTTTCAGGTTCAAATCAACCAGATTGGCTGTGGCATGAAACTCAGGATGTGAAGCGGTGTTGTTAAAGCATCGCCACATTGGTTCGGCGGCTGCATCGTATTGGGTCATGGGTGGTAATCCGAGAATCAACTCGATGGTGCGCAGGGCAGAACTGGTCGAGTACATGGTATGGTCGACAAAACCCTGCTTCACGAATCCGCCGGCGACATAAGTTGTTGAGCGGTGCGCATCCACATGGTCCGGACCATTTTGCGCATCGTCTTCCAGGATGATGATGACACTCTCGTTCCAGATTGGCGAATGACTCAGGTGCTCAACGAAAAGCCCGCATGCCAGGTCATTGTCGGCATTGTGCGCTTTGGGTGTAGGCCGTCCAAGCTTGAGACCTTCTGTATGATCATTGCCAAATCTTATTGTATTTAATCTGGGAACCTTTCCGGCAGCAAGCATGGAATCGAAGTCTTTTTTCCACAGACTGAAACGAGCGGTATCCCGGATGGACATATTAAACCCAGAGTAATTGGGGCAAAAATTGTCTTGTAGGGCAGGAATGTTGGGTGTAAAATCATCCGAAATAAATTCGCCGTAACTGCGGTAGGTGACGCCATATTTCTTGCAAAAATCCCACAAAAATCCGTTTTTGTTGTTGGCAATTGCCCGTTCACCTTCTCCAGGATAAGAACCTCCTCTGCCACCGTAGCTGACCGGCCAGTTCTTCTCAAGATAGTCTGTTGCATAGGCACCCATGGTCCAGTTGTGCCCATCGGCACTTACTTCGCCATCAACATAAAAATTGTCGAGCAGCACAAATTGTTTTGCCAGGTTGTGAAGGTTTGGGGTTACTTTCTCGCCAAAAAGAACTAGAGAAGGATCTCCATTGCCTTCCGGAATATCGCCCAGCACCTGGTCGTAGGTTCTATTCTCTTTGATCACATAAAAAACATATTTGATGGGCGAAAGGTCGCCGACTCTGGAGGGAATGGGATTCCCCGCTTCACCGTTGGTCACCAGCTCCTTGTCTTTGGAGTAAGGTGAATTTTTGTAAACAAGTTGTGAATATAGTGCCAACTGAGTTTCTGATGGTGTGGTAATAGCTTGAAGAGTGCCTCTAAACAATCCACCTATGTACTGAACCTTGGCATTTTGGATATCGGCATGCCGGGCAACCTGTTCTTCCTTGCTGATTGGACTAGGCCCGTAAGGATTGGCTTTGGAGGTCAGGCCTTTGCCGTTGGTGACAAAGATGTTGTTCTTGACGACCCTGACACAGGTCGGATACCATCCAGTTGGGATAAACCCTTTGCTTTTACAATTTCCCGGAGTCGTCACATCAAAGACGGCCAGACAATTGTTGTCGGCATTGGCGATGTAGATGGTTTTTTCATCTTCGCTCAGCGCCAGACTGTTGGTTGTTGAGCCGGATGGGGAGTTGGGATATAACGCAGAATTGAGAATTTCTATCACCCTGTTTTTCTCGGTAGAAATGACAGAAACCGAATTGTCGTTGGCATTGCTAACGAACAGGTATTTGCCGTTGCGCGTGATGCAGAGGTCATTGGGGTTGTCACCTACCGGGATGGTGCCTTTCACTAGTTGCTTCTCCGTGTCAAATAAGACAATTTTATCACAACCCCAGCAAGAAATATAGAGTGTTTTGTTGTCGTCAGACAGCAGGCAAGCATAACCTTCTCCGCCCAAAGGAATCTGACTCTTGATTTTCTTCGCTTTTAAGTCGTAGACATAGAGCGAATTGTTTTCTTTTGTCACAGTATAAAGCAGTTGCTGTTTGTCGTCTACCGCTATACCTGCAATCGAAATTTTTACAGGCCAGGGCTTGCCAAGGACCAAAGTATCCTGGGGAACGATTTTGTTGTTATTGATTTGGTACCGCATGATCCAGTTGTCGTTTCCGCCGGAGGCATATAAAAATTTGCCATCTTTCGAAAAGGTCAGGCCCAGCCAGCTTTTGGCAGTGACCACAGAATCAAGCATCTGCATATTCCCGGCATCGATGAGTTGAACGCTCTGGTCGCTTTGGCCGTTGTTGGTAACCGCAAGTAGCTTCCCGTTGGGGGATACGGCAATGTTCAAAGGCAGATCTCCAACAGGCAGCATTTTCCCGACAGGGGAGAGTTTCCAGCCATTCGGAAGCGTTACGCGGCCGGCTTCAAGTTCTTTTAGGGATTGGGCTTTAACCGGTGCTCCAATTAGCATAAGTACAGCCAATCCAAAAATCGGCAATAGCATTTTTACTTTTGAAATTAACATATGACTTGAATTTGTAGTTGTCAAAAAACGCAGTAGTAATTCTTCCGTCTAAGGTGCCTTAAAGGTCGTTATTAGTTTTCAATAATCAATGTATTGGATATTTCATTTTACCGGAGCGATGGCAATATATTAAGAAATTCGATGATAGGTTTTTGCTTCAAATTACTATATTTAGAATCTTGTTTTATCAGCTAAAACTAATTCATGGGACATCAGAGAAATTTAGTTAGGACCCTCGGACTGGGCTATGTTATTATTTTCGTTATTGCAAATATCATTGGGTCTGGTGTGTATAAAAAAATCGCCCCAATGGCGGCAGAGCTTCATTCTTCTGTCTGGATATTGGCGGCCTGGATTGTTGGGGGCATTATCACACTTTTCGGGGCGTTAAGCAATGCTGAAGTAGCCGGACTTCTTGCAGATACCGGAGGTGATTTTGTTTATTTCAGGAAAATTTACAACAAATTTTTTGCCTTTTTATATGGATGGTCGCTTTTCGCTGTTATTCAAACTGCCACCATCTCTTCTCTGGCCTATGTTTTTGCGCAATCACTCAATAGTATCATTCCACTTCCGCATGTTTTATCTTCCCTGCAAGAGTTTTCGATTGGAGGGGTGTTTTATCCTTTTCAGGATTTTGGCGTCAAGCTGGCGGCCATTTTGCTGATTCTGCTTTTGACTTTTCTTAATATCTCCGGACTAAAAAGTGGCGCAGGAGCCAGCAAGGCCATTCTTTTCCTGGTTGGTACCGGTCTTCTGACAATAGTTGTCTTCGGATTGAGTCATGTAAAATCAGTTCCCGAAAATTTCATGGATGTGAAGGACCTTACGGCTGGAACAGTAACCCTTTCTTCATTCTACACCGCGATGCTGGCCGCCTTCTGGGCTTACCAGGGATGGGTTTCGGTTGGATTTATCGGAGGTGAGGTTAAAGATCCCACCAAAAACATCCCGAAAGGAATTGTTATCGGGGTATTTGTGATCATTTTCATCTATTTGCTTGTCAATGTTACCTACCTTTCGCTGATGTCAATTCCGCAATTGGAGCAGGTTTATAATTCAGGGAATCAGATTGCAGCCGTGGAGGCTGTTCGCAGTTTTTGGGGATCGGGTGGTGTACTTTTCATCTCTTTACTGATTCTGGTGACGACACTTGGATGCACCAATGCCAGTATTCTCACCGGTGCCCGTCCTTATTATGCCATGGCGAGAGAGAAACTCTTCTTCCCTGGTGTTGCCAAACTTAACAGTGCCAATGTGCCTTCCAATTCTTTGCTTTGGCAAGGTATATGGGCCTCTGTACTGGTTCTATCCGGTACATTCGATCAACTGACTGACATGATTATTTTTGCCGTTTTCATATTTTACGGTGCTACCTCACTGGGAGTTATTATTTTGCGTCGCAGGATGCCTGATGCCCCAAGGCCCTACAAAGTTTGGGGATATCCTTTTGTTCCGATTATTTATATCTTGTTTTGTATCGGATTATTTACAAATACCGTGGTAACAAGGCCAAGAGAGGCAGCCATTGGCGTCGTTCTGATACTGGCGGGTATTCCAGTTTATCTATATTTGCAAAGAAAAAATTCAAAGAAGGTGGTCAATTCAGAGCATTGATTTAATGAATCGTATGGAAAAAACAGGATACTATCTTTTTCGGTCATTTACCTGGATTCTTCAGCGTTTTCCGCTTTGGTTCCTTTACCTTATTTCCAATCTGTTTTATTATGTAGCTTTTTACATCATTCGATATCGCCGTGATACAGTAACCATCAACCTTGCCAATTCATTTCCTGGAAAGACGAAACAGCAGCGTGACCTGATTGCGAAAAAATTCTACAGCCATTTCTGTGATACCGTTTTCGAAACGCTTTATTTCGATTGGATGTCTGAAAAAGAGGCAAGACGACGAATCAAATATGTGAACCCGGAGTTGCTAAACGGCTATCTGAATGAAGGGAGGCAGGTAGTTGCTTTCTGTGGTCATTACAACAACTGGGAGTGGTTCACTAGCGTAGCGCTGGTTACTTCGCACCGAATATATGCGGTTTACAAAAAAATAAAAAATCCTGGTTTTGAAAGGTTTTACTACAATCTAAGAAGTAGATTTGGCGCCATGCCACTCGAAAGAGGGGATACTTTCAAGCAGTTGTACAGCGATCATCAGCAGGGAGTCCCTTCGATGTCGGCCTTCGTTTTCGATCAGACACCTCGCAAATATGAGATTCGACACTGGATCACCTTCTTAAACCAGGATACACCGGTTGTTCTGGGAGCCGAGAAAATTGCTCACAAGCTGGATACCATCGTGATTTTCTTGTATTCGAGAAAGGTCAGACGTGGTCATTATGAAGTTGAATTTCGGCTTGTCACTGACAAGGCCAAGTCGCTTCCTCAATATGAAATTACAGATACGTGCAGTGCCATTCTGGAGCAGCAAATACTTGACCAACCTGAGTTTTGGCTATGGACCCACAAGCGGTGGAAACATAAAAAAGCTTAATCTCATTAATAACCCGAACGGGTTATTAATGAGATTAAATTTTCCTCCACATTCCAACCTTTAACCAGCAAATCAATTTTTTTACCATTCAAGGCGGCAGTTGACGCACTTACTTTCGCCGTGATTGATTCGCCGGGTGCCAGCGAAAAATAGTTCGCAGACCAGAAGGCAGGGAGTATTTCTTCACCATCACCCATCAAACGTGGGTTGATAAAGAATGCCAATTTTTTGCTGTTGTTGGTGAATTTGACGGTCCAGACTGTTTCACTTTTGATTTGCTCCTTTTTTATAACTGTTGAGATAATTTCAGTCCGGGGCATGGATTGCAAAGAAGTGTAGTTGTTATCAGCAGATAGCCAATAGGTATTATGAGAGATCACCTTCCCGCTGCTATCTTTCAGATTTAAAACCACAAAATTGACCTCTTTGGAACCTGCCAAGACATTTGAAAGAGAGAAACTTTCTTTGACATCCGAAACACCCAGGCTCACTTTCGCACTTTGATGCGACAGAACTTTCGAATCCAGTCCATACACATCGGCTTCTACTGTTAGGTTTGGCACAGCCCGGTAGGTTCTGTTGATCACAGAGACCACATGGTCGAGTGGATTTAACTGAACATGAACAGGTTCGCAGCTGTTCTGCATGAAATAGTATCCGGCATTGGGCTCGAGGTACCAGTCGTACACCTGCCAGGCCACACTTGGAAAGGCGGCGTTGAGTTTCCAGAGCATGATTCCTCCAATATCGTTCAGCTTATGTCCGGCGGCTTCAAAGGTTCCCTGGTAACCTGTGGCATTCATCAGTTGCATTTTGTCGGAGAACTCTTCCATCGACTTTGGTGGACCATATCTTTTTACCATGGCCTCGTAATACTGATCATATTTCCCGTTTCCGGTGGCCGCATCATGGTAACCCCAGGAATGGTTAAGAGGGAAAGGCAATTTGGTATCCCAAACCAGATTGGGAATGATCTTGATCAGCGAATTGTAAGTCGGCTGGGAGGGCAATCCGGTTTCATCCTTGAAAACCCAGTCCTTGGCATTGTCGGCCAGCCTGTAATATTCTCTGGAATCCTGCCAGGTATAGGGACCGCTGCTGTAAACACCGCAGGCTTTGTTGTCAGGCCAGGATCCGCTAAAGCCTGCAGGTAACTTGGCATATCCTGATGAACTTGGGATGAAAGGCCTTGTGCCATCGAGCTTGATCACACTTTCGCGCATTTTTTCATAGACATCTTTCCGGATGTGCCCTTCGTTTCCGCCTGTCCAAAGCAACAGACTGGCATGGTTGCGGATGCGGTAGATGGTGTTGATGACGTTTTTTTCAAATATTTCGGGTTGCAAAGGCCAGTCGGTAGAACCTTTGAATTCGCCATGGGTGTCTCCGGTTACCCAGAAGTCGGACCATACCAGCAATCCATAACGATCGGCCAGGTCGAAGAACGTGTCGTTGGGAGTGACGCCTCCACCCCAAATGCGCACCAGATTGATGTTGGAATTACGGCAGAGGTGCAGTTCGGCATCATAACGCGCAGAATCCCGGTTTAGCATCATATCGGGCACCCAGGCACCGCCGGTGAGTTGGAGCCTCTGACCGTTAACAAAGAATTCTCTCCTTAAAAGTTTGCCCGGAACTTCTTCAGCCTTGGTTCCAATGGTCCGGATGCCAAAAACGAAGGAGGTATCATCGGTACAGGTGCCGTTGGTCTCATATTTCAGGCGAATCCGGTATAGATTTGCCTGACCATATCCATTTGGCCACCACAAACGGGGCTGTTTGATAAGCAGTCCGGCAGTATTTGACGAATTCAAAGCTACCGTGGATTGCGCATTGGCGGAGATTGTTATTTCCTTCGAAAACTGCAAGACAGCACCGGTAAAATTTTCAGGATTAATGGTGACAGATAAAGTCCCTTTGGATGGGTTCGAACTATGGTTGGATAAATTGAGATTGAGCGAAAGTTTAGCGACCGAGGTATCAGGAAGGTTTGGTAGCTCCGTGATGATCTGAGGCTGAACGATGGTCACATCGCCCGAAGTACGTAGGATGACGGGCTGCCAGATTCCCATGTTTCGGTCACGCACTGGAGGCATCCAGTCCCAGCCAACGGAACAAACCATGGTCACATTTTTACCGATATCTCCGGTAGGTCCGCCGTTCTCAAAGAAATCGTCCATGGCTTTTAACTGTTCCTTTGCCGGTAACCCAGGAAAATCGAGCGGATAAATTTTCACCGCCAGCGCGTTTTCTCCTCCCGCGAGAATATTCTTGCTTACATCGAAGCTGTATTCGGCGAACATCCCAGCCATTTGTGTAGAATCTGCAAGTTGCTGACCGTTGATCCAGACGGCAGCCCTGTAATTGATCCCTTTGAAGATCAGCTGGAAATGCCGCCCCTTGTCGGCCGCGGGCACCTTGAATGTAGTTCGGTACCAGTATGGCTTCTTCCAGGGATTTCCAACATTTGGAAGGTGGCTGTATTGCTCCAGGTTGTAGGTCTTGTTGAATTCGTCGGAAGCATCCGGTATCAGCATGTTGTTCATGCCGGAATATGGATCGGGGTAGACACGGTTGGCGACCAAGCCGGTCAGCACTGTGCAGGGGACCTTTACCGGTAGCCAATAAACGTTGGAGTGATAGGCTGTTGTTGAGATCTGTTCTCCGGTGGACTGAATCAATTCGGAGGATTGCAGTTGAAACTGGGATAGTTTTTCCTGTTTGATTTTCTGAGGCTGCGCCTGAATAGAAGTATTTTGCAGGCAGATTGATAGCAGCAGAAATGACGCAAAGATTTTCATTGGGAAATTTTTTAGGGTAACATGAAGGCAGGAGGACAGATTACTGACCCCCTGCCGGTTATGATATTATTTCTTAATCAGTTAAATATCCTCTCCGTAAGAAAAACCCTTTCTGGCCGGCTCTTTAATAAACACATCCAGCTCAGGATGATTGGTTACTTTCATGTTGGCTGCATCGTATTCGATGCGGGTATTGAACCTTTGGGCGAGAACACCGGTGAGCGACATTTCCATCAGCTGGGTAGCATAATCGAAATTTGAACCCGGTACTTTGCCATTTTTGATGGCATCGGCCCATTCGCGCTGAGGATTTTCCTGAAACGTTCTGGGGATAGTCTGAGCAGGAAGGTTTGGCTTAAAGGCTTCCCATTCGGGCATCGGCATCAGTAATCTTGGATCGTTTGGCCGTCCGCCGGTAACCAGGCAATGTTTGTCGCCCACCATGATCATTCCGCTTCCTGCTAATTTTTCCACCTTCCACTCCGGACGAATCTCAGGTTTTAGTCCGCCTTCGTACCAACGCATTGTCACAGGAACCTTGTTCCCACGTGCAGGAAAATCCCACCGGATGATGGCTTTATCAGAAACGAAACCATTATCAGGGACAGGTGTTTTGAACTCAGCTTCTACCACATTTGGCATTCCCAGATCGAGCGACCAGAACGGGGCATCCAGAGTATGGCAGCACCAGTCGCCCATCTCACCATTGCCGAAATCGAACCAGCTGCGCCAGGTCTTTGGGGCGTAGATTCCGTTGTAAGGCCTGTATGCTGCAGGTCCCAACCATAAGTCCCAGTCGAATCCGGCTGGAATAGGTTGTTCTGCAGGCGGAAAACTATCTGGTTTGTTGAAATATTTATTTGGGCCGAATTCCGGTCCGTCGAACCAGGCGATCACTTCGGTCACATTTCCGAGAAGTCCTGCTTCATACCACTCTTTTACCTGACGGATGCCGTTGGTGGCATGACCCTGATTGGCCATCTGGGTTACCACATTGTATTTATGAGCCGCTTTCTTTAGGGTGCGAAGTTGCCAGATGTTGTGGGCCAGGGGTTTCTCGACGATGACATGTTTGCCCAGCTGCATGGCGGCCATGGCGGCAGGGAAATGGGAATGGTCAGGGGTACAGACCATGACGGCATCGATCTCCTTGTGCATGGTGTCGAACATCACCCGGTAATCTTTGAACTGCTTCGCCTTTGGCATGGCTTTGTATCCTTCGGCAGCCCTGTTGTCATCCACATCGCAGAGTGCGACAATGTTTTCGTTCCATTTGGGATCTTTCTGGTTGATCATTTTGCTCCAGTTGCTTTTGCCCTGACCACCCACGCCGATAACGGCGATATTGAGGCGGCCGGAAGGGGAACAACTCATAAGATTGGGAATGAATACGGCACCTGCACCTAGCAGAGATGCCGATTTGATAAAGTCTCGTCTGGATGAATTCATGATGGATATGTATAAAATTTATTGTCTGAAATCAGTTAAAATGGAGGATAGAGAAAACCAGCCTAATTTAATAATTTTCCTTAAGAGAACCACAATTAATCATGAAATGAAATCTATGCGGTCATTTAAATACTCTTGACGGATCTCAAAAGAGGAAAGTCAACTATAATAATTGTTAATGTACAGATATATTGTCATATAAAAATTAATTCAAAAAAATATCAAAATAAATGTTACAACATATAATGTTCTCACGTATAAATAGGCAAACACTTAAAAATTGTCATATGGAAACTAAAATTTCGAAATCAGCTAAAATAACCATGAAAACAAAGAACGTTGAGTTGGTTCTTTCGCCTCCGGAGCCTCATTTTGTAGGGGATGGTTTCAGGGTACATAATTTTATTCCCGGTGGATACCGTGCTGACATGGAGCGGATGAACCCATTTATATTGCTCGATTACGGTGCGAAATTTTATTTCTCTCCGACTGATTCTCAGAGAGGAGTAGGGGTTCATCCTCACCGGGGTTTTGAGACAGTCACCATTGCTTACAAAGGGAAAGTTGCTCACCACGATAGCGCAGGTCACAGTGGGGTAATTGGAGAAGGAGACGTCCAATGGATGACAGCAGCTTCGGGTATTTTGCACAAGGAGTACCATGAAAAAGAGTTCAGTAAAAAAGGAGGAGACATGCAAATGGTACAACTTTGGGTCAATCTCCCGGCCAGGTACAAAATGTCTAAGCCAAAATACCAAAGTATCACCAACGATCAGATCAACAAGTTTGAATTGGCGTCGGAAGGTGGTATTGTTGAGGTAATTGCTGGTGAATACAAGGGTACCAAAGGAGCAGCCTCGACATTCTCTCCGGTCAATCTGTTCAATGTAAAAATGAACAATAGTGGTAAGGCTGATTTCTCATTCCCGGCAAGTTACAATACTGCTCTTTTGGTTTTGGAAGGAAATGCAATTGTAAACAAAACGGAAGAGGTTCTCACCAATCAATTCGCGCTCTTTCAAAATGATGGAGAAGATTTTGAAGTGCAATCAGATAATGGCGCAGTGATCCTGATTATGAGCGGGGAAAATCTAAATGAACCAATTGCAGCCCATGGTCCTTTTGTGATGAATTCCCGACAGGAGATTCTTCAGGCATTTGACGACTATCAAAAGGGAAAATTCGGATATCTGGAAGCTTAATACTGATTTGTTACAATTGAAAGATTAAGATACCCATTTGATTACTTACCTAAAAATAACAACATGACATTGGAAGAGGAACTGAAAGGCAGGTTTCGGAACGATTACCACAAGGGAATGATTAATCTGACTTATACCACCAAACAGTTAAGCTATGAATTTTTAAAGTCGCTGAAAAATCATGGTCTGACTGAGCAGCAATACAACGTACTGAGAATTCTTCGTGGTTTTCGTTCTGTAGGGCCTTTGTCCATTGGTTTTATCAAGGAGCGGATGCTAGACAAAGACTCGGATGTCAGCCGCCTTGTCGACCGGCTTTTCGACAAGGAATTGCTTACCAGGAAAGAGAATTCGGACGACAGGCGTCAGAAATCGCTTGAGATTACTGACAAAGGTTTAGCTCTGCTAGACAACATGTTTGACTGTGAGAAAAAGGCAGATACCTTGTTAAATCATCTTTCCAAGCATGAGGTACAGGAACTAAACAGGCTGCTTGATAAAATAAGGAACAATCTGAATAATTAACCTAATTATCCTATTGTTTTAATGTTAGTTGTACATCATATTCTGTTTCAAGATCACGAATTGGTTTCAAGGAGATTTCAGTGCTGCTTTCGCCACTTCGGCCATAATCAAAAGGATTATCGAGATCTTTGATCAGCAAAACCATATAAAAAATCAGGAAAGTAATCAATAAAGTGAGGAAAAGTGAAGCATAAAAGGGCTCGATATTTATGATGATCAGGCCGAAAGCAGTCAGAAAACCCATGGCTTCAACAATTGCGTAGGCAGTTACCACGAAGTCGGTGGCTCTGATGGTATCAATCCGCAAAATCATTTTCCTCAAATTGGCCTGTTCATTTTTCATTTTTACGATATAGGCAGCCTGCACACCCACTTTTTCAAATTCTACGAAGTAATCATTCATCCTGCTTATTTTCTCCAACATGTTTTTGTTCCGCTCCTCTTTGTAAAACCATTGAATCAGGGACTGCACAAAAGATTTTTGATACTCTACAAACAGTTCTGCAGCAGGAGCATTTTTTGTTTTGAAAATGGTGTAAGAGTCATCAAATAGAGATCTTAGAGAGGCCGCAAGCTCACTGGGTATCTTTTCGCTCTCCTTGTAATCGGATAGCACTCCACTTATCAGGAATCCAATCAGGAAAATAGTACCGGCCACCAGACTGGTGAAAAGTGCATTTAATTCCATTACTTCCCAGCCGTAGGAGTGCGCGAAAAATTTCAGCAAGGTGACCAACAATGCAAGAGGCAAAATATTAATTGCGATAGACCATTTCAGCCTTATTCTTTTCAAAAAATTCTTCTGTTTCATAAATCCATGTTAACAACAATACTATGATCTTGATAATAATTTGTATAAAGCTGCCAGGCAAATACGGCAATTTAATCAGGATGTGGGTCGATAACAAAGAATCCACAGATCAGGGCTATAAAATCAAAGTCCCCAGGCTGCAGGGGTAATTGTCATTTCAGCATCATCCTGTGTTGCTTTGGGAAGGATGGCAAAAAAGTTCAAACCTGTTAGCGTTTCAATCTGCCTGACAGACTTGGAAACACTTGAAGTTGCCCCCCCTGATCCATAAGATTTGTGCTCAAACCAGAATCCTATGGCGTCATATTTGCCGGTTTTGAGTCGGAGCAATACTTTATAATAGTAATTGGGAACAGCCACTTTCGTCCCTTTTGAATCAGTCGCATAATTGACAGTTTCATTTCCGTTGACAGTTTTCAGAACAGCACCTGTGACAACATAAAGGGTATCGCTGGCAGCCATCCAATTTCTTACCTGACCTTCGAGTGAGGCCCATATCTGTCCGTTGAGAACGCTCAGTTGAGGTGTCATGTTCGTAAAGTAAAAAGTCTGACTGTTGGCGGCATTTGAAACAGTCCTGTCGGCCGATGGGATCTGGTGCCCTCTGTCATAACCACTTATTCCTGAAAAATAGTTGGGTTGAGAAGCGGTCGGAACCATTGGATCGGGTTGCCAGTTATCGGTTCTGCCGGTGCCTCCGATATAGAGTGGGTGGTGAGGGTATGCGACCCAATAGGCTACTTTTTCTTTCTTGTCGTACATCATCGAATAATTGCGAACGGTCTTGTACCCGATGGTGATTTCGTGCGAAAATGTGACACAATCAGAATTAGATCCTCCTGAAGGAATCTCTATCCAGGCAGAATTGGTGGCTCTGCCTCCAATGATCACTAAAGCCTCCTGGGTAAGTGGAATTTTTACTACTTTTTCTGACGCAGTAACAATAATTTCGGCTACTCTGATTTCGGGAGCCGTATTCTGACTAAACAGTAAGATTAAATTTGAATTGCCGGTACCTGAAGTTGAAGAAAGACTTACCCAGCCGGTTGCACCTGTCACATAATTTACCGAGGCACTCCATTTCCCATTTGTCTTAATTGTAAGAAACTGATTTGTCGTTGTATTTGCAACCGAGGCATTTGTTTCGGCGATCAATTCGGTAGGAGTTTCTGTCTTGGCCTCTTTTGAACAGGATACGAATAAAATGGAAAAAATTAAGACGACAGAAAATCGCCAAAATGATGAGCAAAGGAACTTCATGGTAAGTTGGATATTTTAAAAGGAATAGCCCATTGAAAACAGGCTATTCCTTCATTTAAAATTTTATAATCAGAATGCTGAAATGACTATATCAGCAAGGCGGGAATTCCCACCTGAAGCAACGGCTCCCAGATTAATTGAGACAGTGCTGGTAACCTTAAGGCGTATCTGAACCTGCCCGGTTAGTGATTCGCTGAGCACAATTGTGCGGGTAAATGGGGCCAGTGCAACAGGACTTTCAATGGCTGCTCCCATCTGAACCCAGGTTGTGCCATCCTTTGAATATTCTGCCACAAAGTCCTTGGGAGCAGTATTGGTCCCATATCCTTTAAAAACAAGTGACAATGTTTTGCCTGAGGCGATGGCTGCTTTGGGTGTAAAACTAAATAGCCAGGCTTTGCCCATATCCCAGGTATTCACATAAATGGTTTTGGAGGAGCCGGTATAGTTGAGTGTTGGAAGAGGCGTAAAACCAGAAAGAGTAAGTGATCCACCAGTAGCGTCATCTGTTGAGCTTGTCGTAGAAACAATCGGGAATGCTGCAGGTTGTGTATCAAATGTCCATGTTGCCATGGTCTTCGAAGTTGCAGGATCAATGACTATTCCGGTAACTACAAGAGGTGTTGTTATGCCGGTTCCGGTGATGGTGAAAGTAACGCTTCCGGTGGTGGTGGGCGTTCCGGTGAGCGGAATTGTTATATTAACTGCACCAGCAGCAAAACTGCCGGATGCGACAATTGGTGTTGTAATGCCTGCGGCACCGGCACCGGATACTGCTACTGAAAGATTGTACGCCTGTCCGGTAGTAGCCATGGTGAAAGGTAGTGTGATGAGATTATCAACAGTAAAGGCGACCCCTTTCTTCATGGCGCCACCGACAACCGGTGTTCCATAAGTCAGAACGGCAGGAGCTCCAAAACGGGCAGCTGTCAATCCGGCAAAGTCAGCTCTGTTTTGAGGAATCAGCTGATAAGTTGCAATATTGATGTTGGCGATACCTTTTACTGTACCACTACCTTGAGGAACATTTACTGCTTTGAACTCTGAGTAGGAGGCATTGAACATTTCAAAAGTTTCCCCGGTAGAGGATTCCATTTTTATGGAGGTATGTGAAGTGCCGACTACCATGGTCTTGGATAGATCTATATTGGCGACCTGCACGTTAGTAATGGCTACATACATGGATTCGTAGGCACCGGTTTTAAATTGAGCAGCGGTGATTGATTTGGCAGGGATCACAGTGGTTTTTCCTGTGGTGCTCATACTTGCATTGGCCAGACCATTGATCTGAAGCAATCCGTTAAATTTTGAAAGAACAGCACCGCTCAGCGATATTTCAAGTTCTGTTCCAACAGCCATGGCTGTTGCATCGGCAACAAGCCTTATGCACATTCCGGCAGTGCCGTCTGATATGTAGAGGTTTTTCAGTGATGTGCTGTTTCCACCAACCTGGTCGCTAATTAAACTTCCTTTTACATATAAATCCTGGGTAATGGTTGTTTCTCCTTTGGCTCTTAGTTCAGTAAGTGTGATATAGGTCTTTACATACCCTCCTTGTTGAATCTTGAGACTCTGAAAAGATGATCCATAATTTACCTTAACTGTGGCTTCTCTGGGGGCTGCGTCATTTGGCAGCAGAGTCAGGGATACATTCCCATTTCCTGAACCTTTCAGGACAGTACCTGCCATCCATGACACGCCAGCTGGCAGTTCGACAGTCCAATCTGTATTTGAGACGACCGCAAAGGCAATATTTCCACCTGCTTTCGTGGCAGAGAGGATTTCAATCCCGAGTGTTAATGCAGGTGTTTGTAAGGCGTCCTTCTTACTACATCCAATTGAAGCGATTGTCAATGAAAGGATTATAGTAAAATTGATTAGATTGGAAATTGTCTTTTTCATAAAACTTTTTTGATTTTTTTGGTTGGTTTTCAATGAAGATTATTTATGTGATCAAAGGTAATATATATAAATTTCAGACCTAAAATTGTTGATAAAATTATGTGATAATATTGTTAAATGAATTTATATATTAATGTAAAATTGACTGAGCCCTGGATAGAAATTGAACCTGCCTGAAAGGGCACTTTTTGTCGTGAAATTCCAACAAAATTTAAGCGCAAACGTATACCAAGATAATGTTGATAGATTATTAAGTATGGAACTAATACATTTAGTTAGGAATAACTTAGGGAAACCGTATGAAGACCTCGAATTTCTTCTTGGCTGTTTGAAAGAAGTGATGATTGAGTCGGGCGAAGAAAAGTTGGCGACACAAATACCCTGGATGAATACGATTGGTGAGTCTCAAATTGATTCTTTTTCGGGGAAACTGCTGCAACTATACTCGGTCTGTTTTCAGTTGCTGCACATTGTTGAAGTCAATGGGGCTGTTCAAAACCGGAGAATGATTGAGGACCAAAAATCAATGGCCGACATCAATGGGTTATGGTCATACAATCTTCGCTTGTTGCAAAATAATGGATTCAGTGGCGAACAGATAGCAGCCTATTTACCACAAATTCAGGTTGAGCCGGTATTAACAGCTCATCCAACGGAGGCAAAGCGTACAATAATGCTTGAGCATTTGCGCAAACTCTATTTGCTGGTTGTGAACAGGGAAAATAAAATGTACACCAGAATTGAGCAAAACGAAATTCGTCACAACATAAAAATTGCGATTCATCGCATTTGGAGAATTTCAGATGTGTACACCGAAAAGCCGGATGTTGGCTCTGAACTGGATAATATCATTCATTATTTCACCCAAGTATTTCCGGAAGTTATTACTCTTCATGACAGACGACTGATTCAGGCCTGGACAGAGGCGGGTTATGATCCGCAACTTATTCGCGATGTCAGAAAATTTCCCAAAATTACCTTTGGCAACTGGGTAGGTGGTGACCGCGATGGTCATCCGTTGGTAACTTCACAAGTTACACGGGAGACATTGATGAAGTTGCGTTTTAAATCATTCCAGGTTATCACGCGCATGCTGCAAAACTTGCAAAACAATCTTAGTTTTCATTCAAAAGCAGGTGAATTAAACCCGGAATTCAGTGCTCGCTATGAGCAGTTACAAAAAGAAATTAGTGGTTCTGATGGTTTATTCAAATCCTTATATCCAAACGAAGCGTTGAGGCAATTTATTGAATATTTGATAATTAAGCTTCCCGTATCAATTGTAGAGGGGCAAATTCAGGAATTCAGGGAAAGAACAATAAGTTATCAATATCCATCTGATCTGATAGCCGATTTGTATATGCTCGAAAGGGCTTTAATAACCAACAATTCTTCAGAGATCGCGTATGCTGATGTGAATGAGGCCATTCGTATCGTAAGCACCTTCGGCTTCCATTTGGCAAAACTGGATATTCGACAAAATAGCAGGTTCCATGAACTCGCTCTGGCGCAACTCTTGCAAGCAGCCCAACTTGATGGTGATGCATTCTTACATATGGATGTTAAGGAGCGTTTAGCTTTTATTAATCATGAACTGGATTCTACGCGCCCATTTACTCATCCAAACATAATTATAGGGCAAGAGGCACGTGCTACTGTTGATTCCTACAGGGTATTGAGCGAGCACATTAAGAAGTATGGCACTGAGGCTTTGGGTTCACTTATTGTGAGTATGACCCGAAATGTTTCTGATTTGCTTTTAGTCTATTTGCTTGAACGTGAAGCCGGACTTCTGGTAAGTGCTCCAACAGGTTTAGCCTCTTTGATGCCAGTTGTTCCGTTGTTCGAAACAATTGAGGATTTAATAGATTCCGAAAGAATTCTTGACGAATTTTTATCTCATCCTGTAACCAGGAATAGCCTGCTGCTCCAGCAACAGCAAAACATGGCTGATGTTCCTGTGCAGCAAATAATGATTGGATACAGTGACAGTAATAAGGATGGTGGCATTTTGGCGAGTCAGTGGTATTTGTACAAATCACAAACTAAACTCATTCAAATTGGGTTAAAACATGGCGTTAAAATAAGGTTTTTCCATGGGAAAGGAGGGTCTATCAGTCGGGGAGCCGGACCTACACATTGGTTCCTGAGGTCATTGCCTCCACTTTCTGTGAATGGCGATATTCGATTTACAGAGCAAGGTGAAACAATCGAGCGTAAGTATGCAAATAAGAACAATGCAGTTTACAATATCGAATTGCTGACTTCAGGTACGCTGGCAGTATCGATGCTTCAAAACAATCATCCTGTTACAGAATACGATTTAGCATCTGAACTTGAGTTTTTGGCAGACAAAAGCAAACAGGTGTATGAGGAACTAACAAAAAAGCCTGGATTTATTCAGTTTTACGAGAAGGCAACACCGATCGATGCCATTGAACAAAGCAAAATTGGAAGCCGCCCTTCACGGAGAACCGGAACCCGAACACTTAATGATTTGCGGGCCATTCCATGGGTATTTAGCTGGAGCCAATGCCGGTTCAATATTCCAGGTTGGTATGGAGTCGGGTCGTCACTCGTAGCCATGCGAAACAACGATCCATTAAAATTTGAACATTTTAAGGAAGCTGTAAAAACCGATCCGTTTATCAGGTATGTTCTTACAAATGTTGATTCCAGCTTAGCTTCGTCCGATGAGGAAATATTTAAGCAGTATGCTCATTTGGCATCAGACGTGCCACATAGCGATGAAATTCTATCACAAATTCTCAAAGAATTTGCGCTAACACGACAAATGATAGATTCCATATTAATTTCGCCAATATCAGAACGAAGGAAAAACCACTACTATTCGACGCTTTTAAGAGCTGAGGCTATGCACCCTTTGCACAGACATCAGGTAAAGCTTCTATCCCAATGGCGGCAGCTGAGCAAAGAAGGCAATTCGATAGAGTCTGATAAAATTCTTTTAGAGTTGCTTCATTGCATTAATGCCATTGCAGGAGCTATTGGATTTACAGGTTAATAACACATTTAATACAAGAGCATGAATATCAGTCAAGTGTTTACAAATAACAAAATTTGGATTTCTGAAAAATTGAAAGGGAATAGTGAATACTTCAATAATTTGTCGTTGGGGCAAAGTCCGGAAATTCTGTACATCGGTTGTTCAGACAGTCGTGTTTCATCTGAAGAGCTAATGGGAGCGAAACCCGGAGAGGTATTTGTCCACCGCAATATTGCCAACATGGTTCCGAATACTGATTTGAGTGTCATGTCAGTGATCAACTATGCGGTATCCTACCTGGGTGTGAAACATGTGGTTGTATGCGGACATTACTATTGCAATGGGGTAAAGGCTGCCATGCAATCGAAGGATATGGGAATATTGAATCCATGGTTAAGAAATATCCGCGATGTATACCGAATCCACCGCCACGAACTCGATGCTATTAGGGATGAGGATTTGAGGTACAAAAGGTTGGTGGAGCTTAATGTACAGGAGCAATGCGTGAATGTATTAAAAACTGCAGATGTGCAGAAAGCCTACAAAGAACGTACGCTTACCGTTCATGGCTGGGTTTTTGATATAAAAACCGGTCAACTTATCGACTTAAAAATTGATTTTGATAAGATCCTTCAGAATATCATGGAGATTTACCGGATCATTTGATTCCTGGCGCATTATAGCTAATACTATTAATATCCTTGTGTAATTATTGTTTCCCAC
>CAIRSO010000735.1 GCA_903881215.1 uncultured Bacteroidia bacterium | reverse complement strand
CATAGTCATCGGAAATCTTCGCTCCCCTTACTATTACATCGCTTTTAAAACTTTGCCAATCAGAGGATTTTCTTAGATTTTTGTCCCAATAATAGTCTTCAACCAAAGAAAACGTATTTTCTATTAAGGCAGAATAGTCTTTCAATGGTCTGTCTGTTGGAACTTTGTCGCCAATCAATATCGTGGTTCGATTCCTTTTGTCGGTTAGCAAACCGTAAAATTTATTCTTCCATGTCTTGGCTTTGAGGATAAAAGTATTGTCAGGATAAAAGATAGAACCATCATAATGAATAGTATCCGAATGGTAGGAAATTGCGCCGTTCCCGTGCATCAACTCCGGATATTTAACCTTGCCGGCTGTTTTTGCCATCATGTACATAAATGTTCCGGCCATTTCCTTCAAAGCATCCTTCCTTGAGTAGGCTTCGAAGGTTTGATCTTTTTCATTAACCTGAATTGTAAGCAGCAATTCTTCCCCTCTTTCATTCTCAATTCGCCAAAAAGTTTGAGAAAAGCAGTTGATTGTCAATAACATAAATAGGAAAAGCAAGGGAGTCCTCATCATCCGAGCAGTCTATAAGGGTTGCACCTAAAAATAGATTATTTATTCAATACACGAAAAGTTAAAACCGATAATAAAAAGGAATGGGGCAGTATCAAAACTGCCCCATTCCAAATTTATGCTGATATTATTTTATTCCATTGACTGAGCATCTACAACAGCGATGGCAATCATATTTACCACGTCACGGACAGAACAGTGCATCTGCATGACCTGCATAGATTTGCGGTTCCCAACCAGAATAGGTCCTAAAGTTTCGCAGCCTGCAATGTGCTGAAGGCTGTGTACTGAGATGTTGGCAGAGCTTAGATTAGGGAATATCAATACGTTTGCATCTTTTTCCGCTAATTTGTTAAACGGATACATCTCCTTGCGAATTGTCTTGTTGACAGCTACACTTAATTGCATTTCACCATCAACAATCATATCAGGATACCTTTCATGGAGGATCTTTACTGCTTCCCGAACTTTAGTTGGGGAAGGTTCGTGGTTAGATCCAAAATTTGAATAAGACAGCATGGCAACATTTGGTTCAATATTGAACTGCCTGACTACCTGAGATGCTTGTACTGCTGTATCGACCAAATCGTTTACATCAGGAGCAGCATCGATGGTTGTGTCTGCAAGAAAATAAGTGCCATTTGGGCTGATTATCAGGTGCATGCCAAAAACTTTGGCAACATTGGGTTTTTTCCCAATTATTTCCAGAGCAGGTTTAATCGCTTCAGCATACCGTGTAGAGTACCCTGAAACTACTGCATCTACATCACCGCATTCAAGCATCATGGCTGCAAAATAGTGTTTGTCAAACATTTTGTCGACCGCTTCTTCAAGCGTCACTCCTTTGCGTTTGCGCTTTTCGAATAGAACCTCGGCATATCTGCGACGTAATTTATCGTTCGGACGGTTACGGCAGTCGATGATTTGAACATCTCCGAAATCAAGTTCATTGTCCTCGATCAGTTTTCTGATTTTCTCTTCGTTTCCGATTAAAACCGGTGTCGCCATTTGTTCCTGGTAAGCGATGTTGGCAGCTTTAAGAACTGCATAATCACTGGCATCAGGGAAAGCAACTTTTTTAGGATCTTGTTTTGCTTTGTCGATCATCATGGAAATCAGTTTGTTTTCTGATCCCAATCTGTGACCTAGCTCAGCTGTATAAGCATCCCAATCAGTAATGTCGATACGAGCAACGCCCGAATCCATTGCAGCCCTTGCTACGGCCGGTGCTACACGGGTGATCAACCGTGGATCCATCGGTTTTGGAATGAAGTATTGACGTCCATATACGATGTTCCTGGCATTGTATGCGGTCAAAACTGACTCAGGAACCTTCTCCTTGGCTAAACCGGAAAGAGCCCGAACGCAGGCGATTTTCATCTCCTCGTTGATCGTTCTCGCTCTAACATCCAACGCTCCTCTAAATATGAATGGAAATCCAAGTACATTGTTAATCTGGTTGGGATAATCTGAACGACCGGTCGCGAAGATCAGGTCATCTCTGGACTCCATAGCTTCAGCATATGGAATTTCAGGATCAGGATTTGCCAAGGCAAAGACGATAGGATTGGGAGCCATGGTACGAACCATTTCTTTGGTTAGTACACCGGCAACGGACAGACCAATAAAAACATCCGCACCAACCAGTGTATCAGCTAGTGTCCGGCATGGAGTATTACGGACAAACTCCATCTTGGAGCTGTTAAGATCCGGTCTTTCATTATGGAGTACTCCTTTGCTATCACACATCAAGACATTTTCACGCTTTGCGCCAAGCGAAATGTAAAGCCTGGTGCATGATACTGCAGCAGCACCGGCACCATTGACGACGATGCGAACATCTTCAATTGTCTTTCCGGCCATTTCAACAGCATTGAGTAAGCCTGCAGACGAGATAATTGCAGTACCGTGCTGGTCGTCGTGCATGACCGGAATGTCGAGCTCTTTCTTTAGCCTTTCCTCGATTTCAAAACACTCAGGTGCCTTGATGTCTTCGAGGTTTATTCCGCCGAAAGTAGGAGCCAAAGCTTTGACAGTCTGTATGAAAAGCTCAGGATCCAAGGCGTCTAATTCGATGTCGAATACATCGATATCAGCATAAATTTTGAAAAGTAATCCTTTTCCTTCCATAACCGGCTTACCGGCTGCCGGACCAATGTTCCCTAATCCGAGAACGGCCGTGCCATTTGATATTACTGCAACCAGATTTCCTTTGGCAGTATATTTGTAAACATCATCCGGATTCTCTTTGATTGCAAGACAAGGACTTGCAACTCCCGGCGTATACGCAAGGCCTAAATCGCGTTGCGTAGCATGAGGTTTTGTTGGAGTAACTGAAATTTTGCCTGGTCTTCCATTGCTATGGTAATCTAGGGCATCTTGATTCAATTTAGCCATGATAAATAAGATTTTATGAGGGTTTTGCGATTTTTTTGGTGGAGACAAATTTATCAATTATTTTAATATACCGTTAGAAAATCCGAATAATCCACCGAAGAATTAAGATAAAAGAAACATTGGAAAGTGTAATTATGTTCAAAAATTAATCTTTTGCTGTGCATCATTTTTTTTATTTATAAAGAACTGATTAACAATGCTTTCAATTTCTCTTCTGCACTTTCCGCAACTTGTTGAAGCAAGGGTAAATTTTTTTATATCTTCAAAATCTCTGGCACCAAGCTTTAAGAGCTTTAAAATTTCTTTTTCGGCTATTCCGTTGCAAAGGCAGATCAATTTTATTTTCCTGTAAGCCACTTCGATAATTTTCAGGCGATAGCCAGTTCAACCAGGTAATCAAAATGTGCACCCTTGATCTTGTCCACTACCATGAATCCTGATCCTTCTGCGTAATCCGAGAGCGTATCAGGATCTACGAATAACAATGGGAACTTCTTGCCTTTCACGGTTTTATAACTAAGCTGATATTCCATCTCTCCATAGTAGGTGTCTGAAGCAATGTCTATCCAGCTTTCACCGTTTTCATCGGTAAAGAGATAAAGAAGATCGGATGAGTCAGCCAGAATTCTTCCTTCCGGATTCAGAAGAGATTTGAGGTGATTCAATAATACCGTTAGTCCCGGTAGGGTTTGGGCTACTCCGGCACCGTTCATCAAAAGCAGAATCGTATCATATCGTTGGTCCGACAAGGAGTAAATATCTCCGCATACGACATTTTTAAGCCCTCTTTCACGCATTGTTTCGCATGATAATGGAGAAATATCGATTGAGACTACTTCCAGACCTTTCTCTTTCAGCCAAATAGAGTGGGCTCCCGCACCAGCTCCAACATCGAGGACTTTCCCTTTACATCTTTTTAGTGCCTCTTGTTCCTGGACCGGCATATGTTCAAAAGGTCTGAAAAAGTATCCCGGAGAAAGCGTTTCATCTTCAGCAATATCAGTCCTTACCAGGATGTTATCGCCAGTAATCCCATGGTAATAATCATGTACAGCTTTCCCGATAGGATCGTATTGTTTTTTTAGAACAGACATTAAATTAGTGATGAATTATGAGTTATGAAACATTACCGACAAGTAATTCAGATATTTTCTTTTAAAACTAATTTTTATTTGAAAGAGCATCCCTGATTTTCTTCCAAATAGATGGTTTTTCGTCTTCTTTTTTAGGAACTGATTCTTGTTTCTCCTGCTTTTGACCTTTAGCTTTCTCTATACTCTTTCCCTTCAAATCCTCTTCAATTCTTTTTTCCGTTTTGAAAATATCCCAGAATCGCTTTTTGCCATCTTGAACCTCTTCAGCGAAATGCGGTGTATCCAAAAGGGCCAGATTTTCAGGTGACGGTGCTGTAAAAGGTATGCCGGCATTGGCTGAAAATGCTGGGTCACTGTAATAGCTTTTAAAGAATCCTCCAACGATCGGGAGCGCCATAAAGGCTCCCTGTCCATGTGCAAGAGATTTGAAGTGGACCAAAGGATCTTCACCACCAACCCAGCAACCGGTTACAAGAGAAGGAGTATAACCCATAAACCAGCCATCAGCAAAATTTTGAGTGGTACCGGTTTTCCCTGCAAATGCTCCCGGCAGGTTGAATCTGGACCTGATAGCGGCTCCTGTACCTTCATTGGCCACTGCTTCCAGGTAATGGTTCATGATTCGGGCATTCTCGGTAGACATAACTTGTTGCGGGACGAAATCAGAAGTAAATTTTTGCAGGACCTTGCCTTTGTTATCTTCAATACGAACCAAATAAGTTGGTTCGATGGTCATACCTTCACTCGCAAAACAACTATAAGCCTTTGCCATTTGCAAAAGAGGAACTTCAACGGCTCCAAGTGCAATCGATGGAAAGTGTGGAACGTCTGCTTCGATACCCATATTCTTAGCCAACTGAACTGTTTCGGAAATGCCTGATTCTAAAAGTACCTGGACTGAAACAGTATTAACCGATTTACATAATGCTCCTTCAAGTGAATAATAGCCTCCGTACTCGTTGTCGGCATTTCCCGGTGACCAATCCTGGTAATCGCTGTAGGAAATTTGTTGGTTGGCATAGTATTTATCCGGAGGAATCCCGTTTTCAAGAGCTGCCGCATAAACAATTGGTTTGAAGGCAGAACCCACCTGTCTGGCTGAAAGCACATGATCATATTGAAAATATCGGAAATCATTGCCTCCAATCCATACCTTTATTTTGCCATTTTTAGGGTCAATGGCAACAAATCCACAATGGAGGAGTTTAAGTGAAGCCTTCACTGAATCCATCGGACTAATTCTAATGGTCTGATCACCTTCCCACGAAAACAGTTTGATGTTGACCGGTGTCTTGAAGATCAATGCGATCTCCTTGTCACTCTTTCCGGATTCAACAAGTCTTTTGTACCTGACGGATCTTTTCATTCCGCGATTTACGATTTCAAGATTCTTTCCCCAGGGGGCGACACCTTTCCACTCTTTATCGAAGGTCCTTTGCAGTTCTTTCATTTGCAGCTTCATCGCGTTCTCGGCATATTTCTGCATTCTGGAGTCGATGGTGGTATATATTTTAAGACCGTCTGTATAAAGATTATAAGGGGTGCCATCCTCCTTGTTATTTTCTGAACACCACTTATCCAGTTGAGGCCGAAGCATCTCGCGGAAATATGGGGCAAGTCCGGTGTTGTATACCAGATAATTGTATTTGAGCGCTAGTGGTAGTTGGCATAGACGATTTGCTTCTGCTTCGGAGAGGTGATTGTATTTCTGCATCTGCCTGATAACCGTATTCCTTCTTTGCAACGACCTTTCAGGGTATAATCGCGGATTGTATGCGTTGTTTGCTTTCAAAAGACCAACCAGTGTCGCAGCCTGTGGAATAGTTAATTTGGATGGGGTAGTACTGAAATAACGTTCAGCTGCGGTACCTATCCCAAATGTATTTTCACCAAAAGGAACCGTATTGAGGTAAAGGGTAAGAATTTCGTTTTTAGCGTAGAGCTTTTCCAATCGATAGGCAACAATTGATTCCCTTATTTTACTCACCGGCAAAGTAAGCGGACCCCAATTATCTCGTCCGAAAATGTTTTTGGCAATCTGCTGGGATAGCGTGGAACCACCACCCGAACTGGGATTAGCCATGAAGATGGTCTTGACAAATACCCGCAAAACGGCCCATTCGTCTATCCCACGATGCTCGTAAAAACGGGCATCCTCGGTAGATACAAGCGCATTGATGACATTTGGTGAGATATTTTTAAAGGTGACACTGCTACGGTTTTCAACATAATATCTTCCGAGTACTTTCCCGTCCTGCGAAATTACTTCAGTTGCAACAGGCTCTTTAATTTTTATAAGTGTTTCTGCATTTGGCAGTTCTCCGAAAGTTCCGATGTAAACCAGCATGAATAGTACCGACATCATAAAAAGTCCGAATAAAAAAAGCTTGAGAACCCATATCAGGACAAACTTCCAAACCGGTTGATTTCCTTTTCTTCGGAAAATTTCCAGAAAAGCGTTTTTCTTCTTTCTGGTGGCAGGTTTATTTGGTTTTACTACAGACATGTATAAAAAATCAATAAATTAACATCCTCATCCATTTCATAACTCATAACTCATAACTCTTCATGAAACTAGTCATTACAGGTGGAACAGGATTTTTGGGACGGCATCTTACTTCTTATCTCGGTGACTTGGGCCATGAGATATCATTAATCCAAAGGTCCGATTTAAAGCAGGGTGCAGTCCGAATCTCAAAATTAATCAAATCTTCTGATGTTATCATCAATTTAGCAGGCTCACCTGTGATTAAAAGATGGACTAGCGCAAACAAAAACGAAATGTTGTACAGCAGAATTAATACAACAAATCTTTTGGTGGAAGCTGTTACTTGTTTACAATCAGCAGACAGACCTAAAATATTTCTTTCTGCTTCAGCCATAGGAATATATAATTCCACTGAAATACATAACGAAAGTTCAACGGGGTTTGATACTAATTTTCTTGCCAATGTCTGCCGGGATTGGGAAGTTTGTTTGGAGCCTTTGAAAATGCTGAATATAAGAATATGTGTACTTCGTATCGGGATTGTTCTGGGAAAGGATGGAGGGATGCTAAAAAAATTAATACCACTTTTCAAATTGGCACTTGGTGGTAAAATTGGATCTGGTCAGCAGTCGTTTTCCTTTGTCCATTACCATGATTTCTGTCGGATAGTCTCCTTCCTGATTGATAATTCCCAATTTGGAGGGGTTTTTAACCTGACTGCTCCAGAAATTTCAACGAATATAAAATTTACAGCCATTCTTGCCAAAGCCTGTCACTTGCCTGCATTTTTTTCAGTACCAGAGTTTGCCTTGAAACTTGTTTATGGCGAAGCAGCCGTGACGTTAATTAAAGGACAAGCCGTTTATCCACAACATTTGCTTGATTGCGGGTACCAGTTTCAGTATCCTGATCTCAGCTCAGCTATCGGGGATATTTTGACTATCAAGGTTAAACATTGAAACGGAAATGCATGATGTCGCCATCCTGCACTATATATTCTTTGCCTTCGATGGCAATCTTTCCAACTTCCCGACAAGCGGACTCTGATTCCAGAGTAACATAATCATTATATTTGATGACCTCTGCCCGGATAAATCCCTTTTCGAAATCACTGTGAATTATACCGGCCGCCCTGGGCGCTTTTATTCCTTTCACAAAAGTCCAGGAGCGGCTTTCGTCTGCCCCTGTGGTAAAATAGGTTTGAAGGTTCAAAAGTCTGTAGGCGGCATGAATCAGTTGGTTGACACCAGGCTCCTCTAGTCCAAGATCTTCTAAAAAGAGTTGCTTCTCTTCGTAGCTTTCCAATTCAGCGATGTCTGCTTCAGTTGCAGCGGCAATGATCAGGATCTCTGCCTTCTCATCCTTGATGCTGTTTTTAAATGCATCTGTCAATGCGTTTCCCTTGGCAGCCGAAGCTTCATCGACATTGCAAACATAGACAACAGGCTTACGGGTAAGCAGAAAGAAATCGTGGATTAATTCCTCCTCATCCTCAGTTAAAACCAATGTTCGGGCTGATTTTCCGGTAATTAGCACATCTTTGAGCCGTTCTGCAATAGTAACAGTCTTTAAAGCAACCCTATCCTGTCCAACTTTTGCTTGTTTCTGCAGCTTTGCTATTCGGTTTTCAACGGTTTCAAGATCTTTGAGTTGAAGCTCAATGTCAATGACTTCTTTGTCACGAATTGGGTTCACAGTTCCATCTACATGAATGATGTTGTCATTTTCAAAACACCTGATAACATGGATAATAGCATCTACCTCGCGGATATTTGCCAGAAATTGATTTCCAAGTCCTTCTCCTTTGCTTGCCCCTTTGACAAGTCCGGCGATGTCGACAATTTCTATAGTAGTAGGAACAACTTTTTTTGGTTTATCGATCTCTTCAAGGCGAATCAGACGCTTATCCGGAACGGTAATGACTCCGAGATTAGGTTCTATTGTGCAAAAAGGAAAGTTTGCTGATTGAGCTTTCGCATTGGAAAGACAATTAAAAAGGGTCGACTTACCTACGTTTGGCAGACCCACAATACCACATTTTAATGCCATTTATTGTAAACTTGATAATTTTCTGCAAAGGTACTATTTTAAACCTTGAGAAGTTAACTTTGTCAAACCGGAAAAGCATGATTTGTTTGAAGGGTTTCCTTTCAAACAAATCAAACAATTCAAACATAATTGGGGTTTTTAATCTGTGTAATTTGTGCAATCCGTGGTAGGTAAGGGGTTTATTTGTGTAATCTGTGGTTTTAAGGATGATCGATAAAGACAAAGATTTAATATCGGATCTGAAAAACGTGGAAAAGCGGGACGCCGCCTTCCAACTGTTGGTGAAAACTTATCAGCAGAGACTTTATTGGCATATCCGAAAAATAGTTGTCAGCCATGATGATGCAGATGACCTTATGCAAAATGTTTTTATAAAGGTTTGGAAGAATATTGATAATTTCAGGGAAGACTCATCGCTTTTCACCTGGTTGTTTAGGATTGCCACCAACGAATCACTTAGCTTTCTTCAGCAAAAAAAGAGGAGGAATATTTTTTCAATTGACGGAGTATCTGACTATCTTGTAGAAACTTTTGAGTCGAGTGGCCATTTCGAAGGCGAAGAATTGCAAAAAAGACTACAACTGGCTGTATTGCAGCTTCCTGAGAAACAACGTCTGGTTTTTAACATGAAATATTACGATGAAATGAAATACGAAGAGATGGCTGAAATTCTGAAAACATCTGTAGGTGCCCTGAAAGCCTCATATCACCATGCTGTAAAGAAAATTGAAGCCCATTTTGAAGGCGAATAGTAAAGACTCGTATTAAACCTTTTGAACTTTAAGATGTCTTAGTAATGATAATGAGTATGAATGATAAAACTACACATAGTAAAGATGAACCGCACTTCCCAAAATTGGAGAGCGGATTTACTGTTCCTGAAGGTTATTTTGAATCTTTCGGCGAGCGGTTGAACCGAAGAATGGAAGAAGTTCCAAAAGCTTCGCGTTCAATAAATATGCTTAACTATCTCAAACCAGCACTTGGCTTGGCCGCTGGTTTGGCATTGTTGCTAACATTGTACCTTCATCCATTTATTAACCAAAAACAAGCAGTGATTATAGGTGTGCAAAATACGACTGATCTATCTCTTATTGAAGAAACAGATCCCTTGTTAAATACTTACTCATCAATGATTTCAGATGGACAATTCTTAGCTGCTTTAAGCGAAATGGAAGAATACGATGCCTCCAAAATATCGAAGGATGGTTTGGCAGAATATCTGGTTTCCAATTGTTCTGATTTTGAAATTCTTAATGCCAATAAATAACATGAGAACTACATTATTTACAGTGATGATCCTGTTTTGTACTTTCCAGCTTTCTGCTCAAAGACACATGGATCCCAAAATGATAGAGGTAATAAAATCTAAAAAAGTTGCTTTTATTACAGAGCAGGTAGGCCTGACTTCCCAGGAAGGTGAGAAATTTTGGCCGGTATACAATCTGTTGGAGAAAGAACGTCTTGAACTAATGGATCGTAAAAGAGACCTTGAAGAGTCGACTGAGGATAAGATGGTGAAATCAGAGGAAGCTTATCATAAGCTAGCCAACGAGATAGCAGGTATGCACCTGAAAGAAGGAAAGCTAATTGAGGAATTTAATACGAAATTCCTTGCGATCCTGCCTGCTGAGAAAGTTGTCAAACTCTACCGTTCAGAACGCAAATTCAGGTCTTACCTGATGCAGGAGATGCGGCAGAATGATAATAAAGATAAGAAAGTAAAATAAGGATAAAGGATAAAGTTAAAAGGATAAAGTTAAAAGGATAAAGGATAAAGGATAAAGTTAAAAGGATAAAGTGGCATCTGTGTAATATAAGATAGGTTCCAGATTTTTAAATAAATAAGGTATTGGTGCAAAAAATAGTTGATGGAATTGTCCAAAATGGACGTTAATTTTGAGTTGTAAAGTTGACGAGGAAGTAGGCTCTGCTGGAGAGCAACCTGCCAGCAATAGACTTTAT
>CAIRSO010000734.1 GCA_903881215.1 uncultured Bacteroidia bacterium | reverse complement strand
TTTTTTCGTATTTTTCATCCTGAAAGTGATTGTTTTTTGCTTTAATCTTTGTTTCTAACAATTTGAAGATAAGCAATTAACATCACTTTTACTAATTTTTATTTTAGATATTTAAGTAATATATTAAATGCAGGATAATGAATAGAAAAAATCACTTTTTGTCTTTGCTTTTTATGCTTATCGTAATCCCGGTAGTTCAGGCACAATCGAAAATCGATCCCAAAACCATTCAGGAGAAAATGGAATGGTTTGCCGATGCCAAACTGGGGATCTTTATCAATGCCGGAATTTATGCGGTAGACGGGATCGACGAATCGTGGAGTTTTCACAACAAAAAGATCAGTCATGCAGATTACATGAAGCAGTTAAAAGGCTTCTGAGAAACCAAAATTTAACTGGTGGGAATTGTGCATGACAAATATATTACTATGCTGAAGTTGAAACTGGATAAACCGGTTCAGCTTTATCGGGGGCACGGAGGACTTTAAAATTTTTACTATGAAGAATGACTGCAAAAGCACTTTAGGATTGGCAATTCTGACAGCTGTTTTTATTTCTCCTGTCGCAAATGCTCAGCAAAAGCCAAATATCCTTTTGATTCTGGCCGATGATCTGGGTTATGGCGATCTATCATGCCAGGGAGCAACTGATTTGAGGACACCCAACATCGATCGGATTTTTAACGAAGGAATCAGATTCAGTAACTGCTATGCCAATAGTACTGTTTGTTCCCCAAGCAGAGCCGCCTTGCTGACCGGCCGTTATCCGGATCTTGTGGGGGTACCCGGAGTTATTCGCACGCATGAGGATAATTCGTGGGGATTCCTCTCTCATGAAGCGACTCTTTTACCCAAAGAATTGAAGAAAGCCAGTTATCATACCGCTATCGTGGGAAAATGGCACCTCGGATTGGAGGCTCCCAGTCAGCCGAATATGAAGGGATTCGATGAGTTTTACGGATTTCTGGGTGATATGATGGAAGACTACTATACCCATATCCGCGAAGGCAACAACTACATGCGCATCAACGATAAAGTGGTTTCCCCGGAAGGACATGCGACAGAAATTTTCACGGGTTGGGCGCTCGACTATTTGAAGAAGCAAGAGAAAAGCAAGGAGCCTTTCTTTCTTTATCTGGCTTACAACGCACCACACGATCCGATCCAGCCGCCTGCAGAATGGCTGGCCAAAGTAAAAGCAAGGGAAGATGGAATAACCGATAAGCGTGCCGGGCTGGTTGCCCTGCTTGAACACCTCGACGAAAATATCGGCCGTATGCTCAAGCAATTGGAACTTTCCGGCCAGATAAAGAATACTCTTATCATCTTCGTTTCTGATAATGGCGGAAATCTGAATTTTGGCGCCAACAACGGACCTTACCGCGGAGGTAAAGGAGATCTGTATGATGGAGGAATCAGGATCCCGGGAGGCATGATGTGGCAAAATGTAATCAAACCAGGCCGGATTTCAGATAGGATGATGCTGCTGATGGATATCTACCCTACCATCTGTGATATTGCAGGAATTTCAATTCAACACCCGGTAGATGGAATTTCTCTGCTCCCGGAACTGAAGGGTGAACCTTCTTCGACGGATTCCAGGACTGTCTTTTTTATGCGCCGGGAAGGGGGGCCCAAGTATGCTGGTCAGATTTACTTTTCGGCACGATCAGGTCCTTACAAAATGGTTCAGAATACTCCCGTGGAGGAGAGGCAGTTTTTCAATCTGGACAATGATCCTTTCGAGAAAAATCCTTTGCAGAAAAATGGAAGCAATGAATATCAGCAACTTATCAGACAGCTTTCCGGTCATATTGGTTTATCGGGTGCAGTACCCTGGAAGAGCCCGGCACAAGCAAATAAGCTAATTGAAGAGTTGAAAAAATAATCGATTACCACTTAACTAACATAAAATGAGAGCACTAAAAATTTTATTCTCCTTTTTAATAATTTTTCTGACAGTTACTCAATTGTATGCTCAAGAGGTAAAACGACCTCCAATCACCGGCATAGCCCATGCTGCATTCTATACCAAAGATGTGGAAAGTGCCCGTCAGTTCTATAAAAATTTCCTGGGTTATGCAGAGGCATTTTCCCTGAAGGCGGCAAATGGGAAAGATTTGTCACTGACTTTCTTCAAGATCAATGATCGGCAGTTTGTCGAGATTTTCCCAGAGAAGAAACAAGGAGGCAACCGAATGTATCATTTTGCTGTTGAGACAACGGATGCCGAAGCCATGCGCAAATATCTGGCATCTAAGGGGCTAAAAGTTCCTGAAAAGACACCTAAAGGAAAAACCGGAAACTCCAATTATTTTGTCACTGACCCTATCGGTACAATTTGCGAGATTGTCCAGTATGAACCCGGCAGTATGTCTGATAAATGCCTTGGAAAGGATATGCCCGAATCAAGAATTTCAGCACGGATGAGTCATGTTGGATTCCAGGTACCAGATCTGGACAAGGCCGTCACATTCTACTGTGATATTCTTGGATTCAAGGAGACCTGGAGAGGTAGCCGGGACGGGAAAAATGTTTCCTGGGTGAACCTAAAGGTGCCGGAGGGCAATGATTATGTTGAGTTGATGCTATACGACAAGGCACCTTCTGAAGCATCTATGGGAACCATGAATCATATTTGTCTGGAGGTTAAAGATGTTTCAGAATCCGCATCAATTCTCAAAGGAAGGGAGTTACCTGTAGGATTGAAAACACCGACCGAGATGAAAACCGGCATCAATAAAAAGAGACAGATCAACTGTTATGATATTGATGGAACCCGAGTTGAAGTAATGGAGGCGATGACAGTCGACGGACAGCCAGTACCTTCATCGACGGCCCCTCCTTTGAAATTTATTCAGTAAATGATCTTCAATTCATTCAATTTAAATGAAGCCTTATGAAACGAGCATGGGCTAATCCCGCAAAAGGCGATCTAAATGCATTTGCGAGTTCCATGAGTACTTAATGATATACAATAATTTAACTAATCTATTTACGAGTGAAATAACGTTGTCCGCCAGCTGGCGGATACGTATTTCATCAGACCATTAAAAAATAAAATTAGAGCGTATGAAAGCAATGGTATTAACCGGTATCCAGAAAATGGAGATGCAGGAACTTCCAACTCCCACAATCAAAGAGAGTACCGACGTACTAATTAAAATGAAAGTTGTTGGTGTCTGCGGCTCAGACGTTCATTATTATACCAACGGGAAAATTGGCAGTCAGTTAGTAAAATATCCTTTTCCGGTTGGACACGAAGGCGCCGGCGAAGTGATCCAAGTCGGGACCGGTGTGACACATGTTAAACCCGGCGATAGAATCGCTATCGAACCGGCCATGCCATGCGGCGAATGCGACCAGTGTCAGGTTGGCCGTCCGCATACCTGCAGGAAACTGCACTTTTTGGGCTGTCCAAATCAGGCCGATGGCTGCCTGACAGAATACATTGTGATGCCGGAAGGCAGCTGCTTTCCGATCCCGGACAGCATGACCTACACCGAAGCAGCCATCAGCGAGCCGCTTGCCATCGGTCTTTATGCCGTTAACCAATCTATCCCGCTTAAGGATGCGACTGTTGGCATTTTGGGCTTTGGACCTATTGGGATGAGTGTACTTTTATCGGCTCAGGCCAAAGGTGCAACCAGAATATTTGTAACAGATCTGGTGGATGAACGACTTCAAGTCGCAGAGGAGTGCGGTGCCATCTGGACCGGAAATCCGCTAAAGGCGGATGTTGTTGGCGATGTTAAGGCTAAGGAACCACTGCTGCTGGACGTTGTCTTCGAGTGCTGTGGCAAACAGGAAGCAATTGATCAGGCAGTCGCGATGCTTAAACCAGGGGGTAAACTGATGGTCATCGGTATCCCGGAATTTGACCGATGGAGTTTCCCTGTCGACCAAATGAGACACAAGGAGATTTGCGTTCAGAACGTCAGAAGACAGAACCATTCGCTGGAAGAGACCCTTGAACTAATGGAATCGGGGAAAATCAAAGTAGGCAAAATGGCCACTCACCGCTTCCCGTTTTCCAAAACCAAAGAGGCTTTTGATCTGGTGACGGAATACAGGGATGGCGTGATGAAAGCCATGGTGGATTTCGAATAAATTACCTCTTCCCCAGGCTCGTATTTTTAAATGCCGAAATATCAATTAGTCCACTTGTATCATTGTCGAAACTGATCTGGATGCTGTCGCCTGCCATGGTCACCGGCATTTCGTTCGAAATTTGCGAAGAACCGATAAAGATGTTGTTCATCCCGTTTACGGTAAAATAGTAGAAACTGTTGCCATTTTTGATATCAGACTGGATTCGGTTTACCATAGTTTTCAGCACCAATTTTTTCGTCGCATTCTTTGGGTTGATCTTGTTCCCGGCCATGTTGTACGCGTTTTTGTAGGCCATCAGCGTTTCGACCAGTGTATTGCCAACACCGACAATGGTATAATCTTCAATCGCTACCATCGCAAACATTTTGACCAGTCCGCCGTTGTCTTTCAGGGTCATCATGTAGGTTGGAATGTTGTTGATGTTGTAAGGAATCGGCAGTGAAGAGGTAAAGCGTTTTTCCTGCACCTTTCCGATAGCCGAATTTTGTGCAGCAAATTCAGTGGCCCCGCTTTGCTTGTACCAGACAGCTTTTTTGGTGCGTGTATCAACCAGTACAAACCCTACAGTGGCTTCATCAGCCCCGACTGAAGTTAATCCTGTATACCAGTAGGATCTGTTGTCTTCGCCATATACAAGAGAGAGCTTTTGGGTAACCTGCAGCTTGTTCTCATTGGAGAAGTTCCAGAATCCTTTTACGAAATTGCCCCAGTCGTTGAGTTGCTCTTCCATAAATTTGTCAGGCTGGATCCTGTCGATCCAGTCTGGTGCCTGATCGATTGGGTACTCAGTACATTTGCCGGTCTCGGTGTTGACAACAACAACGCCAACCGCATCGTCCCCATAAAATCCTATCTTTTTCTTGTATTTGGTTACCACCCAATAAGGAATACCATCGTCGTCGATCTCAAAACTATAATCTGTCAGACCGGTATTGAAATAACCACTGAAATAGAGGTGACGTTCGAGGTAATCTCCAAAAAATGCCTCTGACTGGTATTTGATAAATACCTTCTTACCGTTGACTTCCTGAACCAGTTTGACATCCCTTTCGTTGCAGGCATTGACCATTACATAGCCATTGGTGCCTTCACTGTTTTTGTTCCATTTAAAGAATCCTGAATGGAGAAGCGGTGCCACCCAATATAGATTGTTGCGAACTTTCTGAATATGAAATGTCCCGAGCTTTACCTGGCTCCCCAATGCGGGTTGAGCTCCCAGGACTTTATCACCCAACAGATTGGCCAGCGATTCATCCACTACCCGGATCTTGTCGATCGAGATGGGAGCCATGTGGGTCGACAGATTCTCACCGATCTCAACATTACCGATCATTCCGCGGTAGTCGTTCCATCTGAAGAGAGACCAAGATGTGACAAATGGTACCACAGTCATATAAATCATCAAAGCGATGAAAATCCATTTGGGAGCAGCCATGCTGGTTAGCAGTTTCAAAGCCTGCATCTCGTTGGTTACCTGGGGAACCACACGGAGGTTCATGATGACCCAGAGCAGAGTGAGTGCTCCAATCAAAGCGGGTAATCCAGGAAAACCGAAAGCTACCACCGGCATTTGTGTGTATATGGCAATCAGAGCCACAACAAGAAGAATGATTATTTGGCTTACTTTTTTCATTTGATTATAGTTTATTTTTCAAAGGTCACATGGAATCGGAGATCAGTAATGCTAATACCCACATAATTATTTTCGGTAGGTGTGAAAATTGTTACAGGAGTATTTCATCTTGATCTGATTTTTAATGAAGGTATATTTAATATCAAATTTAAACAATTAATTCTGATTGAACATAAATTGGAAGGTAAGTGCTATAATAAGTTGAACCACCCCTAATCAGCCAATTTTTAGAATCTGTATCCATTTAGGGTTTAAGATCTGATCTTTATTCAAAAAGATTAAATTTAAACAATTTTAAAATCGGGGGAATTTAAAAATGAGCCAAACTACTTTAACCAAGGAATCAAGAATCAATGATTTTCTAAATCAGCTGAAGGTTTTTCAGGTACGAAACCCGACTAATCTTTCGAGTGAAAGGGTCATTTCTGTTGATGCACTCAGAGGTTTTGACATGTTCTGGATCATGGGTGGAGACATGTTGTTTCAGGGGCTGGACAATGTTTTCCATAATAAGATTACTGCTTTTCTGAAGATACAGACCGACCATGTGGAGTGGCTGGGATTTCATTTTTACGACATCATCATGCCTCTTTTCCTCTTTCTGGTAGGCATTTCATTGGTCTTCTCCACCCGAAAACGAATTAGCAAAGGAGCGTCAGACAAATCCCTTTGGATGCATACCATCAAAAGAATTTTTATTCTCTGGATTTTGGGGATGGCTGTTCAAGGCAATCTTCTAACATACGACATAAACCAGATCCGGTTGTATTCCAATACGCTGCAGGCTATAGCGGTCGGCTATCTGGTGTCAACCATTTTTGTACTGTATCTGCCAGTTCTTTATCAGCTTTTTGCAACTTTAGGTTTGCTGCTTTCCTATTGGGCAATTTTGGTGCTGATTCCAGTTGGTGGCAATGCCCTGGGAACTTTTACCATGAGCAGCAACGCAGCACTTAGCTTTGATCACTGGGTACTGGGAAGTTTTCATGACGGATTGCAATATACCTGGATTCTGACAAGCCTTGGTTTTTCGGCTACAGTTATGCTGGGCGTTTTTTGTGGCTACCTGCTTCAATCGAATGAAGATCAAACGAAGAAATTACGCAATTTCGTCCTGTTGGGAGCCGGCTTGATTGTCATTGCGCTCATTTGGGATCAATGGCATCCGATTATCAAGAAAGTCTGGACTGGCTCGTTTACTTTATTTGCAGGTGGCATAAGTATCCTGATGCTGGCTTTTTTCTATCTCATCATTGATATCTTGAAAATTCAAGTTGGCACAAAATGGCTGATTATTCTGGGCTCCAATGCCATTTTTGGTTATGTTGCCTGGCATCTGCTGGAACCTGGATTTGTGACCATTGCAGCAGTCTTTATCGACGGACTAAAACCTGCCATCAATGATTGGTACCAGACGCTGTCGTATTTTGGTGGTTTTATGGTTATTTTCCTGTTGATGAGGTATATGTATTACAATAAGACATTCATTAAGGTATAGGGAATTGTAAATTCCGCCCGATCTCAAAATACAGGTTTATCGCATGATTTGTAGGCGGGCGGTTGGTCCAAAACTATCCATTTTTCAACTAAGGTTGCCTTAAAAACTAAGGTTTTCAACCCAGAATCATTTTGCTGATATAAATGTCCTGAAATTCAGGGAAACCTTCCAGGTTGACATGCCTGGTTTTACCAAGGATTTTTGGAGACAGTTCTCCGTTTTCGAAGAGAAAGATTTTGGCCCCGATCAAAGCGGTATTTCCCATTTTGTGAATTTTATCCTCAGTAGTTTCAACCATTCCGGTAGAGAGCAGATGTTCGGTATTGATGTAATTGCCAAATCCACCGGCAATGTATATTTCGGAGATTTCAGATGTGTCGATGCCAAGATTTTTTGAGAGAATAGTGATTCCTGCTGCAATAGCAGCTTTTGCAAGCAGAAATTCATAGATATCTTTTTGCGTAAGACAGATAGGCCCATCAATTTGAACGCGCTCCTCTCCCGAACCGATTTCACCAAACATCCCTATTTGTTCCAGTTTAAGCAGGATGGCAACAGCATCAATCAGTGCACTGCCACAAATCCCTTTCGGTTCAGTTTTGCCGATGACCGATGATTCAATCTTTGTACCGGCCAGCCGGAGAGATGAGATAGCGCCAGTAGTTGCTCTCATCCCCATTGAGAGGTTTGCCCCTTCGAATGCCGGTCCGGCGGCAGTGGAGGCACAAATAATCTGATCCTTATTTCCAACCACAATCTCGCCGTTGGTACCCAGATCGATGAGTGCGGTATATTTTTCCTTCTTGTATAATCCGGTTGCTGCAATTCCCGCCAAAATATCGCTTCCTACAAAACTTCCAATAGACGGATAGAAAAGAATAGTTGTATCTGCCAAAAAATCCCATCCCAAATCGGAGGAAGAGAAGGATTTCAATCCAAGATCTTCGACATGAAAAGGGTAACAGGAGAGAGGAGCCAGATCGTTTCCGCTGAAAATTCGTTGCATTACTGTGTTTCCAACAAGAACGATTTTATTGGGGTTATGATTGGTTCCGGTTAGCATGATACTGATCATTTTACCAATGGCAGTCCGGATAAGATGAGTCATTTCTGTCAGATGGCCATCGAGTCCTGCCTGAATTCTGGAGATCAAATCCGCTCCATATTTCACTTGGGGGTTCAGTAGTGTCTCAACTGCCAGTATTTTAGCATTGCTTAAATCGACCAATTGTGTTACGAGCGTGGTCGTGCCCAGGTCTACCGCAACTCCGACTCCGGATTGTGGTTCAAATTCAAAATCAGATTCATCGGCAAGAATGAGGTGGTTGTATTGCTCGACCTGAAGAGTGATGGATTCGGTGCAAAGGCATTGGCATGCAAGCCGGCAGTCGTCAGGAAGCTTAAAATGATCCAGCTTGCTCCTGTGTGAGGCAGATACTGGTATATCACCTTTGAGCAATTTGACCTGGCATTTGCCACAGGTTCCTTTTCCGCCGCAAGGAAACTCGACCCCATATTCATGAAGTAAATCAATGAGTGGTGTCTGGTCGTTCACGACCAGTTCTTTTCCCAGAGGATGCAGGCGGATGGTGTGTTGCCCCATTTTATAAGTTTTCAAGCTTTGTTTTCAATAGATCAAAGCCCTTTGGTTCCGTTTCTAAATAGATGACAACCAATTCACCATCTCCACGTCCGGAACAATTTTCTGTTGAAAATCCGGTCAGGGTATAATTAAAAAGCTGCCATACAAATCCGGTATAAATATAACCTTTTGCCCTAACAATGGCAGGTTCGCTCTTAAGGAGTTCAGCCAGGATTTTGGGCGATATCACCTTTTTCCCGTCTACTTTTAGCGAAAACTCCTTGTAATTTTCCTTGTTCCCGGTTGCAATAGAATTAATGGCAACAAATTGGGATTCCTTCGTATTTGTTTGATGATAGTCAGTTGCCAAGCGAAATTCATCCCAAAAGGATTCTCCTGCATAATTTTTCCCCGGGAAATCAATGTCAAACTGAACCTTCAGTTCATCAATTTGTCCTGACTCCAGGAGCTCTGTTTTCCTGAAAAGGATTTGATCTGCCAATTGAATCTGGGCTCGGTAAATTGGAAGCTTTTTGAGTCTTGGATGATTGGTCATGGTAATATCTACCACGCAGACGATTGGCATCATAAGAAGATGGCTGTGCTGTTTTACCAAATCCGAGATATGATCAATTCCACCTAACCCGCTTGGCTCAATGAGAATCCTGTGAAACCGGTTTTGCCCAATGATCTTCTCCAGGTTTTCTGCGAAATAAGCTTTTGCCGAACAGCAGATACAACCTCCGACTATCTCAAAAACAGTGCCTTCGGCGGATGCTGATACCAAGGTTTGTCCGTCGATAGAAATCTTGCCGAATTCATTGATCAGGATGGCCCAGTTTTCATTTGCCGGCTTTTTGTCGAGAAGGTTGATAATTGCAGTGGTTTTCCCGGCACCCAAAAATCCAGAAATGATATGTACCGGAGTTTGAACCATTATTTAGCCTTCATTTTTCACTCTTCACTGTTCACTCTTCACTGTTCGTTGTTCATTTATCATAACCCGTATTCCGCCAATATAAACTTACCAGGATCGATCACTGGAAGCATCATGGCAATGAATTCATTTTCGCTGTCAGGAATGCTGTTAAGATCATCGCGGAAAGCGGGCAAGTAAGCAGTTTCCATCTCAGAGAGTTTAAGTTTGCCCGACTGAAATGCCTCCTCAATGATGTCGAGTGCTGCCAGGGCACCATTCCGCGCATTGGCCACATATGAATCTCCTTTGATCAGTTCTTTCGAAATACGGATGACATTTTCGGGTGAAAGTATCAATGCCTGAGGATCGGTGTACACATCCGAACCCACCAAAAGTTGCTGTAAAATCCTGCAGTGCATTTGGCCCAAACGCAGTGCTTCATTCATCAGCCGGGCATCGTATTCCAGTTGTTCGAAGTAGGCAGTCGGGGCCATCCCCGAGAGGAGCTTGATGTTTTGGACCGATTCGTTGCTCCATAGATCAGCACAGGCAGAAGCGATGTTCCCGATTGGACTCAGGTGCGCACAGGCAGCAGTCTTCCCTTCCATTGAAATCGGAATTCCTGTAATTGCCTTCAGGAACGGACCTTCGTATCCGCAATCTTTGTCTGGTCCAACGGCACCTTCTTCCATGGCCACAATGGAGCGAACGACAGAGATTACCCTTACCAGCGCAGCAAATACTTTTGGGATGTATTTTTTCTCGGCCAACACCATGGCGGTATTGGCAAATCCGCAGGCAGAGTCGCCGGCCGAAATTTTCCCATGCTTGTTGCCAAGTGTTACAATTTTGTTCCAGAGGAACTGCATATCCCTGACACCCAATACAGACAAAGCGAACATGACACCTTTCACATCGCACATCATCAGTGCATCGTCAGATACCTCTTTGCCACCCGTACTTTCGATTGAAAGCAGATCTCCACCGGCAATCATCCCTCTTTCAAAGAGCTCCATCATTGGTTCAAGATAAGCAGAACTGCGCTGTCTGGCCGGACGTTCAAATTCCCTGAGGTCGTTGGGTGTCAGACGGATTTCTGATGCCAAACCGTGCTGATGGTAATATCTTTCGCACACCTCATTCATTATTTTAACGATCTCAACGCCAATATCAGGTGTTTTTGTCATCTCCAGAAGGGTCTCAAATTCAAGAACGACGCCTTTCGAATTCAGATGTACAGCACGTTCCAATGCACCTTCAGCGATTTCACGGTAGTGGGCATAAACCTCTTTGAGCGTATTGTCATTGATACTCATCATTGGCAAAGTAAAATTGAGTTCGGCATATACCTGTCCACCACCAATGAGCAGTCCACGACGTGTCTTAACCGGGTGAGGTGCCAGACCGAACATCAGCTCCTCCGGATTATTAATTTGTAAGCTTTTGTATTTCATTTATTTAAGTATTAATAGTTGATCAGAACTTCCTGGAGAAGACTGGAATTCATTTGTATTGGCTTGTCCTGGTTGTATTCATTTAAAGCATCAAAAAAGGCAGAGATATTTTCAGCAGGAACATGTGGCGGCATATCACAACCGGTGGAAAGCACAAAATTGTCAAAGCTAGCTGTCCTGTTCAGCAAATCTGCCGTATAGGCCTTAACTCCTGCAGCAGATTGCATTTTCATCACACCTACCGGATCAATATTTCCCATTACCAGTTTGTTTTTCGGACAACTGTTCAAGGCATTGACCATATCAATGGCATTTCCAAAATGAAAGGCATTGGCACCGGTGTACAACATTGCATCTGTACAATGACCGCTGTTTCCGCAGTTGTGAAGAATTACCATGAAAGTTTCATCCTGCGTTGCATCAACTATCTCTTTGATGTATTCAGATGAAAAGGCCTGACAATCCTCATTGGACAAAAGGCCTGCCGCCGGTTCTGCAATAACAACCCCTGAGCATCCGATGTTTTTTAACTCCTGACAGTATTGAAGAATAAATTTTGTACATTTCTCTAGCAAAACACCGATAGACTCGGGTTCAGTATAGCAAGCCACCATAATTTCGGACATATCGTAAAGCCGTCCGGCCAGCGAGAATGGACCGATTACACCTGCAAAAACAGGTTTGTTAATGGTCTTTTCAACTGTAAGCCTGTTGGCTATCAGATACTGGGGGATTCGCCCGGCAGTCAGATCGGGAACAATCAAATTTTCTATCTCTTCTGCATTGGAGACCAATCTTCCCAGAATGTGTGGCATTTCGTCCTCCTGGATTTCTATAGGCACGCCAAAGGCTTCAGCTTCGACTGTGAGATCCATGATCACGGTTGTGGCCCCCACCGGGTACTTTTCATTTAATTTTTGAATGGCCAAAGCGTGAACCTTGCCATCCTGAACCGCATCGCTCACTTTCTTCCCGATCATTTCAATGCCGGGATGAGTCATGATGGGAATGGCGACCCTGGTTTCGCTGCTGATTAATTGATTCACCCAACTGGAAATATCCATCTCTACTAATTTAAATTGCAGATTGCTAACATGTTAGCGTTTTTTTATTTTAAAATTTAGGCAACAAAAGACCTATACCTAATTTTTTAAGGTATTGATTATCTGTTTTAAACGAAATGCTACATGCTTATTCGGATAGCTAAGAAGCCAGCCTGTTCAGGTATTCAACTGCTTTTTGTGGATCAGGAGCATAAAAATCTGCACCGATACTTTTGCAGAAATCGGCATTCACAGGAGCACCACCGATCAGGACTTTTGTTTCCGGAACGTGTTGTCTTATTCCGGCGACTATTTCACCCATGTTGACCATAGTTGTCGTCAACAAAGCAGATAAACCTACCACTGCACCGGGATTGTTTTTCAGTGCATCAATAAAGCGTTCAGATCCTACGTCCACACCCAGGTCGACGATTGTCCAGCCGCCACCTTCAACCATCATGGCCACCAGGTTCTTGCCAATGTCGTGCAGGTCTCCTTTGACAGTTCCGATGATGAATGTTCCCTTCGATTTGATGGCACCGGAAGCAAAGAATGGTTTCAGCTGTACCATCGAGGCACCCATGGCTTTGGCAGACATGAGCATCTGGGGTACAAATATTTTGTTTTCGGAGAATTTTTTGCCAACATTTCCCATCGCGGGGATCAATGCATCTTCAAGAATTCGCTGGGGATCGACACCTGACTCGAGGGCTTGCTGGGTGAGTTCATGTGAACCGTCCATCCCTCTTAATTGTGGTGGATAAGGCGATTTTTGGTCGATTTTTCCAAATTCGACAGCTTCAAGAAGTTTCGCAATTATTTCGCTCATTTTGTGCTTGTTTAGTCGTTTGATATTAACCTGATTAATCCACTAAGTTAAAAATTCCATTGAATTATTCCGTCGTTGGAACAAAACAAAAATAGTTTTCATTTTGACATAAATCTACTTCAATATTTACTAAATTCGATGCGATATTCACATATCATATGTATTATGTGCAATATATACCATTATGGCGGCCAGATACGAGGAGTTAGTCTTGCATGGGGAGGAATCATTTTTCATCGGAATTTTTCAGGACAATCTGGAAAAGAGCAGCTGGCATTATCATAACAACTATGAGATCAGTTTTATAACAGAAGGTACAGGCCGAAGGATTGTAGCAGATTCGATGGAAGAGTTTCAGCCTGGGGATCTGGTTTTTCTGGGTAGTAACCTGCCACATGTTTGGGTGGCAGAGAAGGAGTTGCGGGTTTTAACTGACCGGACTCTGGAGATGGTTTTTCTTCAGTTCTCTGCCAACATCCTCTTTCCCCAATTACTGGCACTTCCCGAATTTAAAAATGTCAAAAGGGCACTTGAGCTATCTGAGAGGGGAATTCAGATTGTGGACCGTACGTTGAATGAAGTGAGTGAGATCATGCTTCAATTACCTTATCTGAAAAGTTTTGACAGAATGAATTATTTTTTCAAACTGATGGACATCATTGGGAAAAGCGATTCGAACATCCCACTTGCCAGCGAAGAGTATATGCGAAAAAGATTTACTACCGGCAACAGGCGGATAGCGCAACTGCACGATTATCTGATGAACCATTACCGTGAAGAGATAGATCTGGAGAAACTTGCCGATCTTGTTCACATGGCCGAAGGCTCTTTGTGCCGATTTTTTAAACAGAATGTTGGTACATCTATTTTTGAATACCTAAACAGGATAAAAGTGGATTTTGCCTGTAAATTGCTAATGGATCCGGAGATTGGGATATTTGATGTTTGCCTCGACAGCGGCTTCAATAATCTGAGTCATTTCAACAAGCAGTTTAGGAAGAATACCGGAGTTACTCCAACCGAGTATCGGAAAAGGTTTAAGGGTTTGGTATAGAAATATTTGATCGGATGCCCACGCAGGGGCGCCCCTGCGTGGGCGTCCGATCAAATATACATGATTGTTAAACAGTTATTGGATAGATTATTCCAATAAATCTGGAATCCATCGGTTCACCATCTTTCCTGAGCGTTCCTTCAAATCCTCCCAGTTGTCGATGTCAAAATCAATAGCAACCGTAGAGCAAGTGGGCACATCAAGCGAAAAATCTGGCAATAGATAATCCAGAAAATAGTAAACAGTAGGATTGTGACCCACCACCATCACGGTAGTATGTTTGTTGTCAAGTTCTTGCAGCATCTGGCTAAAAAACCCAGATTGCATGCCGGTATAGAGTTTCTTTTCATACCTGACATTCCCGGTAGGGTAGCCAAAATTTCTAGCATAGATCTTTGTGGTTTGTGTAGTACGAACGGCTGGACTGGAGATCATCAAATCAGGAATTATCCCAACCTTGACCATTTCGCTGCTTATTCGGTGGGCGTTCTCCTCCCCGCGATCCGTTAGAGTCCGGTCATAATCCTGGTCATACCCATGGTGGATGGTTTTTGCATGACGAACAATGATTACTCGTTTCATCTTCTTTTATCCAGCTCTTTCCAAACCAAGGCACTTGCACCGACAATGGCAGCAGTGCCCGTTTTAAGTTTGGAGGGAAGAAGTTTTATTTTGTTTTTATAAAATGGAAGAAGGTAATGATCCATACTTTTTTTGGTGGGAGCGAAAAGCAATTCACCTGCAGCTACTGGTCCGCCGAAGAGGAAAATCGCCTCCGGACTAAGATAATGTACAGTATCGGCCAAGCTGCGTCCAAGAATTTCACCGGTATATTCAAAGACTTCCAGAGCGATAGGATCGTTTTGAACGGCAGCCTCAAAGACCATTTTTGAGGTCAGGTCGTTGAAGGCTATGTTGGCCAAAGGACTCTCGTTGTTGTTGTATTTCGCAAGTAGTTCAAAAACGGTTCTTCTGATGCCTGTCGCGGAACAATAGGTTTCGAGATGGCCAAGAGATCCGCATCCGCATGGACGGCCATCAGGCACAACAGTGACATGCCCCAGCTCACCTGCCAGGCCATCATGACCGTAAACTAGATCTCCATTAACAATGATCCCACTTCCAAGACCTGTTCCAAGCGTGATCATCACAAAATTATTCATACCGATGGCGCCTCCGTAGATCATCTCACCCAAAGCGGCGGCATTGGCATCGTTGGTCACTTTGATGATGCTGAATTCGGGCAGTTTTGCCTGGATAAGGCCAGTGAGGGGCACTACTGTGACAAAGGGTAGATTGGCAGTAATCCCAATAGTGCCATCGTAATAGTTGGCAAAAGGAGCACCGATGCCAATACCCATCACCTCTATATCAGGAATGTCTTTCCTGACATTCTCTATCGCAACACGGATCTCGGATGTTATGAGTTTTATGAAATCGCCGACCAGTTTTTCTGATACATCCAGACGGGCATCCGGATTTTCTTTTTTCTGAGGTGTTGGTAGTTGCGGTTTCTTTTCATACAACACGTTTCCCGCCTTGTCGACTATACCGATAGCAGTATTTGTACCGCCAATGTCAAGACCAACCACAACCTGCTTCATGAGAGAAATGATTAGATATGGCTCTAAAGAATTATGCAATAATTCTTTAGAGCCATATTACTTTATCTGATTTTACTGCCTTTCAAAGCAAAGAATACGATGTAAGCGTAACATGCAACCGGAATTAGCAAGGCTCCGCGTGCGCTGAATGAATCGGTGAGGGCACCCATCAACAATGGAACGATTGCACCACCTACAATCAAGGTATTGATAATTCCTGAAGCCAATGGCATTTCGGAAGGATCTAGATCATTTACTCCAAGTGAGAAAATATTCGGGAACATGATTGAGTTGAAGAATCCAATTGAGAGCAAACACCACATGCCGATTGTTGCAGGCAACATGAAAGCTGCGAGGATCAGAAGCATGTTGACTGTTCCGAAAATTCCCAGTGCCACATTGGCTTTTCCTTTTCCCAATAACATCAGGAAGAAATTGGCGATGGCGATACCCAGGAAGATAAATCCGTTTTCAGGTTTGGATTCAAAAACAAACTGACCGTTGCTCATGGAAGCAGAAGTTATAAACCAACCAACGAAGAAGGCAAAAATCATTACGATGGCAGAGTATTGATATCTCTTGGCAGAAGGCAGATCGCTTAGCAGGATTGATCCGAAGAATCTGCCGATCATTGCGCCACCCCAATAAATAGCCGACAACTTAACCGCCACATCCAGGGCAGTACCATCAGCTTTCAGGTATGGGGCAATCTGTCCGGCTGTACCAACTTCTGCACCAACATAGCAGAAGATACCCAATGCACCCAGCCAAACCTGAGGTTTCCTAAGAACTGATTTGGATGAAATTGTCTCATCACCTCTAATTTCAGGTAATTTAATGAAAGCAATACCAATGGCAATAAGCACTACAATGGTACCAATGACAACAAAAGGCATCTGAACAAACTTGGCTGCATCGGCAGCTGTAGCATTTGGATTATTCTGTAAAGCCAGAACTGCAGGAGCGAGCACCAATATTCCGGCAAGGAAAGGAGCAATAGTGGTAGCAACACCATTCAAAGCCTGAGTAAGGTTTAGACGTGCAGGAGCAGTCTCCTGTGGTCCGAGAGCTGCAACATAAGGATTGGCTGCAGTTTGCAGGAAGACAACCCCGGTGGCCATCACGAAAACAGCTACGAGGAACAATGGGTAAGAAAGTGCTGAAATAGCAGGGAAGAACATGTAACTACCTACGGCAACGAGAACAAGTCCGGCAATAACACCACTCTTGTAGCCAATCTTCTTAATAATACTTCCGCACAAAAAGCTGAAACAAGCATAAGCAAAAAAGAAGACCCCATTGACCAATTGGGAAAGAAAATTCTCCCATCCAGGATAAAGAGTTTTCAAATCAAATGCCAATTGCACCTGATCTTTCATGGCAATGTTAAAGTTGGTAATGAATCCAAAAATGAAAAAAATCGAGGCCATGAAAGTCATGCCCAGACGGAGATTGCTGTTTGTCTTCTGTTCCATTGATTTAATTTTTAAGTTTATCAAATATTAGTGTGGTTTTCGATGCGATAGACTAAACAAATATAGAAATAATTCGAACCTAAGGAATAGCAGTGGCCACATTTTCGAATCTTCTATTTTTCTAACTTTGTCCTTATACCTCAATTTTGAAACTATGGAATATTCACCTGCTCCTTTACGTTATAATAACCAATGCGAATACCGTCGTTGTGGTCGCAGTGGTTTAAGATTACCCATATTATCCCTTGGTTTATGGCATAATTTTGGCGGTGTTGATACCTATGAAACCGGCAGAGACATGCTTCGTTACGCCTTCGACAACGGCATTACCCATTTCGATCTGGCCAACAATTACGGTCCGCCTCCGGGGTCTGCCGAAGAAAATTTTGGCAGTATCTACCAAAAAGATTTCAAACCCTACCGGGATGAACTCATCATCTCCACCAAAGCCGGCTATCTGATGTGGCCCGGACCTTACGGTGAGTGGGGTTCACGCAAATATTTACTTTCCAGCCTGGACCAAAGTCTGAAAAGAATGAAGCTGGAGTATGTCGACATATTCTATTCCCATCGTCTTGATCCGGAGACGCCGCTTGAAGAGACCATGATGGCACTCGATCAGGCTGTCCGTTCCGGGAAAGCGCTATATGCCGGCATTTCAAATTATCCTGCTGAGCAGACACGTGAAGCAGCAGGTATTCTGCGTAGTTTGGGAACGCCATGCCTCATTCATCAGCCAAAATATTCGATGTTCGAACGATGGGTTGAAAATGGACTTCTTGATACAGTTGAAAAGGAGGGGATCGGTGTGATCGCATTTTCTCCCCTTGCGCAGGGCTTGCTTACTGATCGTTACCTGAACAATATCCCTGAAGGATCCAGGGCTTCCAAATCGTGGGGCTTTCTGAAACCTGAGCAGGTGGCTCCTGCCATTGCAAAGGCAAAAGCATTGAACGACATGGCACTACAGCGTGGACAGACCCTTGCGCAAATGGCAATTGCCTGGTTGCTCAAAGATTCCAGAGTCACTTCAGTATTGATTGGCGCAAGTTCAGTGAAGCAACTTAGCGATAACCTTCAATCGCAAAAGATGCTGTACTTTACTTCTGACGAACTGAAAGCGATTGAAGGAATCCTGAAAGGCAATTGATATTTCAAGAAAGTTTATCCGGCTTCCGTCGGATAAATTTTTTTGAAATATCTTACGGCACAATCCTGCAAAACCTTGTGTTTGCGCTCTTCCGGAATAACCGGAGCCAGTGCTTTCTGAGTAAAGACCGGCCAACCATCTGCATCTGTTCCAGTTTTTTCAGTCAGGCCCATTTCCTGATATAGCGTACAACTGCCAAGGTTAATCAGGCTAAGCTTCTCCTCCTTTGAAAATGGCTGAAAAGTAAGACCGCGTTCGCGGATCCCTACCAGGAATAATACCCCGTTAAGATCTACATCGATATCGAACTGTTTGCCTAGATGGTCGCACAATTCTGTCCAGGATGAAAATGGCATGGCTAAAAAATTTCTGACAAAGTTAACCGAAAAATTAGTTACACAGAGTTACACGGAGAGAACACGGAGTTACACAGAGAAGAATGAATTATGAAACGAATCTTCTGTGAGACAAAATCATTTAAAAAACTCTGTGTTTCTCAGTATTTTCTCCGTGTAACTCTGT
>CAIRSO010000733.1 GCA_903881215.1 uncultured Bacteroidia bacterium | reverse complement strand
ATGAAACGAACATGTTGCTTCACAACACCCAAGAGAATGATAATAATTTCCTCAACATGGAGTTCCATACTACCTTTAAAAAACAAATTATTATAGTATGAAACGAACATGTTGCTTCACAACACCCAAGAGAATGATAATAATTTCCTCAACATGGAGTTCCATACTACCTTTAAAAAACAAATTATTATAGTATGAAATACCAACTGGTCAAAACTCTTGTTTCATAAGAAACATTTTAAAACACATAAAGACCAACATCAGGATTACATTTTGGCTCGGGTGGTGGTGGTGGCGGTGCATAAGCTGCATGCGCACAGGGGGGCTCTGGAGGGTCATAGCCCCACAGCCCAATTATAATGCAACCTCTGTTCTGATTCGCTTCTGCGACCTGGGACTGAGTTTTGGAGTGTTTGTTTCTGGCCTCGAATAACTCATGAGACGTGAATTCAAATCCAGCATCCTTAGCAATCTTAATCAGTTCCTCTACAGCAATATCTGCCGCCTTTTTCGCTTTCATGTCCAATGCCTTCAGGTTTTCTTGCAAAGCCTTGTCCACTTCAACCTTTTCATAAAACGCAATAACATCTTTTACTGACATGGTAACCTCCTTTTTTAAATGTTTAACTCACAGCTAATTATATATATGGTCTGAAAACCTTACTTGATTTGTATTTGTTTGGAATGGTGAACGTGAATGTAGTTCCTTTTCCTTCTGCGCTTTCTACCCAAATGTTGCCATTGTGCTTTTCAACAAATTCTTTGCACAGTAATAATCCAAATCCTGTACCCTTTTCATTTGCTGTTCCATTTGTTGATTGAACTTGACCTAATTCAAATAGTTTTGCTATCATATCTTGTGATATTCCCACTCCATTGTCTGAAACCGAAATTGTTATAGTCGAAGGTGTTTGTACAGCACTGATATTTATTGTGCCACCGCTATTTGTAAATTTTATTGCATTTGAAGTAAGATTTCTCAGAACAGTTTTTAGCATGTTTGCATCAGCAAATACAGTTAAGTGGTCTGTTGCTGAATATTTTATTGTGATGTTTTTTTCTATTGCAGTTGGGTTAAGAACTTCATGAATGTTCTTAAAAATATCTTGAAATTGCAATTTTTGTAATTTGAAATGAATTATACCTTGCTGAGTTCTTGCCCATAATAAAATATTTTCCAGTAAATTAAAGGTGCTTTGTGCAGTTTTATTAATATGCCCTGCATAATTTTTAATTTCTTCAATATCGAAATTTTGAATATTTTCCTTTAATAAGGCAGATAAACCAAGAAGTCCATTAAACGGACTTCTTAAATCGTGTCCCAGTATTGCAATGAAGCGGTCTTTGTCTGCATTGAGTTGGACTAATTTTTTTTCACTTTCTTTCAAGGCTTGATCGGCAAGTTTTCGCTCTGTAATATCAAGCATTGTAGCGAAACATTGATTTCCATTTTCGCTAATGGTACCAGCAAGTTGTACATACATTTCTGAGTTACCATCAACGCTCAATTTCAATTCACATGTTTCTTTGGTTCTACTGATAAACACTTTATTGAGAAAATTCTTAAAGATTGGCTTTGAGTATTTAGAAACAAAAAAGCTGAAGCGACTTCCAAATAAATTAAGACGTTCTTTGCCAAGCATTTTTGCTCCACCAAGGTTCAATCCAATGATTTCACCATTTTTGGAGAATGTAAAAAAACCTACCGGCGCGAAATCATATAATTCAGTATATTTCTGGGTAGCAGTTTCAGCCTCTTCTTTTGCCAGTTTTAGTTCTATGTTCTGCATTTCCAACTCAATTTGGTGAGCCTGAAGCTCAAGATTGAGTTTAAGGATTTCTCCATCGGAAAGTTGTGAAGATGTTTTTAAATATTTCATATTCAGTTGCTCTTGTGCCTTTTGGCGCAGAGAGGATGCTTCATATGGGTTTGCTTGTTTCATCAGTATATAATTTGTTTTTTAAAGGTCACATGGAATACCAACTACACAGGTAAAGAAGCAATCTTAAGTTTTTGCCCATTCGCCATAACGAAATAGCGTTTTTTGAGAGGCGAAGGCAGGCTTACTGGTAGTGAGTCATTTTTAGTAATAGTTTCTATCCATTCATTAACATCGTACTCGCAGTCTAACAGGCAACTACCACTACCTTTTAGCCGAAGACGATAAGATTCAAGCTCAAACTCCAGAATGGCAGTAATACTCGCGGCCCACACGCGATCTGAACATTCAAGGAACATTCGAAGCGAGTTGGCGCAACATTCAGCTTCAGCACCATATCGTTCTGGCAGATCACTCCACTTAAAGACAGATACAAGTGAATAATCGTCAATGCGCCGAGCTTCTTCAAGAGCCAATGCTGTAAACCTAAAATAGTTGAAGAGTGTGAACCAACCGAATCGTAAAAGCAAAATCTTTTGGCGAGAGATTGTGGTATTCACATAGTAATAAAAGCTCTCAAAAATTGGCTTTCCTACACTTGAAATCAAGTTTTTCATGAACACATCAAAACCCTGAGCAGGGCTGATGTCCGAAAAAACATCGTCCAATGCTGTTTCTACGTTGGGCTCATTCAATAATTGAGAACCTGGCACAGGTGAAAGCAGGTGTAACTGCAAATCGCACTTGGTTCTTCCTTGATGATTAAGCGCCGCCATCATACGGAGTGTTTTTTCAATATCGTCTATGTTCTCATATGGAAAACCTGTAATGAATGAGACTGTAGGAGGTATTCCAATCTCCAGGGCTTTTTTGATTGTGGGCTCTATGAGTTCGAGTTTGAGCTTCTTGTTACAGAGTCTTTGAATGCGGGGTGAACCGGACTCAACACCCATAAAAATGCCTCGGCAACCAGCTGAATACATGAGATCAAGCAGCTTACTATCAACAGAATCTGCTCTGGCACTACAGCTCCATTCAAATTCAATACCGGTATTGAGTATATGCTCGCAAAAGTTGGCAACACTGCGGGGCGATGCTGTAAAGTTGTCATGTACAAAGTCAAAGGTTGTTACATTGTATTTGGATTTAAGATGCTGAACGGTTTTAATAATTTCCTGTGCGCTTCGCTGCCGGTATTGCTGTTGCCAATAAACCGTTGTTGTGCAAAACGTGCATCTGAATGGACATCCGCGCCCGACATCAAGTGGAATGCTGTCAAAACCGTGCAAATCGCCTATAAGCCCGTAATCAATATCTGGAAGTTGATCGACAGGTAGCAGTAAATAAGTTGGCGTGTGTTGAACACCTGTATTCTTGTTCCGAAAAACCAGACCCGGTATGTCGGCAGGTTTACGATCATGCCTGGCGAGGTATGTTACAAAATCGATGATTGAACGCTCACATTCGCCCATAAGCACAAAATCAATATAAGCAAATGAGTTTAACGTTTCCTTGCCAACAACTGTCGCATGAGGCCCACCAAAAACAATAATAATATCCGGCTTGATCTGTTTTAGCAACTGAGCTGTTCTCAATGCAAAGGGATATGTATTGCACATAGTTGAGAAGCCGACTACATCCGGTTCCAATGATAGAAGATGTTCTGCTATCTGAAGAGGCGACTGGAAGTCAACGTTTCCTGGATGTAATACTTGTACAGATACGATATTGGAACACGACAAAACCGTTCCCAATGAGAGCAAACCTAACGGAATATTAGGTATGTATTCTTCATTACGCTTTCCTACTATTTGAGGATTTGGAACTAGAATTAAACGCATAATTTTTCTTCAAGAGCAGAGTTGTCTCCGTACAATAATGCAGCAATGATTGTCATCTCACTATTTATATCTTGATTCTGTGCGTAATATCGCAAACGAGCGACCCTGCTTGGTTCGGCCAAAAGGTAATTGCATACAGTACACATATCGGCGGGGTTGGCAGAATAAATGAATGACCAAATGGTAGGGGAAAATTCGTCAGGGCCTAACAACTCCGCCATGCGACGCAGACCAAGATAGCGTATCATACGAACGATAGGGTCCTTTTTGAGTGATCGGGTCATATCTGATGCATTTATCATATCACAATTCCCTCTGCGCAGCGGACTTGAAATGGGTAATTCCGCACCACAGCAAGCCACAAATTCCCCATTGGGCAATAGAATCGGTCCACCGACATGGCAATAGAAGGGAGATGAATCATGTACACCAGCATCGCCAAATTTTTCGGGGGGAAGTTGTGAGGCACGTCCTGCACGCAATAGATTAGATTCCATAATCTCAATTTGATTGAATTTATCTGACCCCAGTTGTTCCGAAATAGGTTTCAAGAGATCATCAAGCCCCTTCAATCCAACTCCTGTTGTTAAGGTAAGAGCAGGAGAGATACCAACCTGAATGGCATTTCGCAAGGCATGTACTACAAAATGGTGAGGTACCTTTTGTTCATGAAATTCATCCCTGCTGATAACAAGAAATTTCAGACCACTTTCATACAATTCTGTAAGCAAATATCGGGATGCTTCATCTGATATTGCCCAACAGGCACTTGTTACCACCGTTGGTTCAAGTCCATATGACGCAATGATACGCGTAGCATTGTTTAAGAGGTCAAAATTGTCGAATGGTTCCCCTCCTGTCATATTAACGGTATCGAACTCACCGAATGCCTTAATTTCATTGCATAGTTTATCTATTTGAGCTAAGGCTATCTCTGTGTTGCCACCCGGACGAGAATCATTGATGCAATGACCACATGCAACACTACACTTAGTGGTAAGTGCCAGCCCAAATGTACGACGGGTATGCCGTTCGAGCGTTTGAAAGGCAGTAAGCCTGTTTGCCATTATGTTTACATCATCCAGATTCATATTATTGTAATGAGCAGGAAAAGGTTTATGGCAAATCGCAGCAAATACTATTAACACCCTCTTGCACTTTATAAGCAAATACAAGCGGGTGAATTAAATAGGTCAAATATTTGGACCTTGTTTTCTTTGTTTGGAGGTAATTCCGCTGACCGTCCAGGAAGCAGCTTTTCCAACTCTGCTGTTTAGGTCATTCAAACTTAAATTCCCCCATTCCTGTGGTTTCAGGTTTTTGATTGCAGTAATATCTGCTGCACTTAAACCCGGAGCTTCAGTCTTCAATGTCGCATCCGTATTTTTTGCTAATGCATCACGAAAATTGCTATCAATCAAAGCTTTTGCGACAATCTGTTGAGCAGCGCTAGATAATGGTATTGTTGGCATAAAAACCCCTTTCTTTTAAGATAATAGAAAATATTTAAAGTAAAAAACACATAATTTAGTACTGCAATTCGCAGTTGGCAGGAAATCTCATTAATAGATAAACAACAGTTAATCAGTCTATTTTAACGAAACAATATTGTATTGTGCTGCCAAAATTCTCCAGCCCATAATTTTTAAACATTCGGAATTATTAATCACAGAAACGAAATTCCTCAAAAGATTGACCTGTCGCAATAGGTAAAAAAACCTAAAATAAATGGACAAATTAGGTGAGGAAAATACCCATGAATCTCTGCAGAGAGATTATTCAGGTAGCTTGAAGAGATGGAAATGGAGGGTACAATATAAGCTCTATCTAACTCATAAACAGGTGGGCCGTTCAAGTCGCTCAGGTCTCATCCAAGCATAATCATTATTCAGGCCTGAAAAAGAAATTGTTGCTTATCTAGCTGCACCTCTATTGTTGTATGCATCCTGCAATCTCATTTATTCAAGGGTCATATGGAATAAATGAACCGAAATCCAGGTTCATCCCAATTCTCTTTGAGATATTAATAGATCTGATCGTCGGATGGATCAAGGAAGAAAGTATGTTATTCCCCCAGATTCCACCTCCGAAAATACAATCCTTGTCTGACGATTGGCAGCGTTTTAAACTCAATGGCTTTCATCTCATCCTCAGAAAGTGGTGAGAATTCTGAAGCAATCTTAACATCTTCTTCAATCTGAGCCAAATTGTCAATACCAATAATGGTCGTACTTACCGGCAAACTCATGTTATAAGTAAGAGCCTCTCTGATTGTTATGGTACCAGGTTTTGTTGTAGCCAAACGTTCCGGTTGTTCAGCAATTGGAGGAGGAGTCCAGGTCGATAGCATGCGTCCACGAGTTGCCACCTTCATTCCAACAATGGCAATGCCTTTTTTCTGAGCTTCAGGTAAAAGGTAGTTGATAAAGCTCAGATAGTGGATATCTGCTGCATTTACAGCCATTAAAATTTGATCGAAGGGAAACCTTTTGATACCATTCAGAAGAACAAGTGGTTCGAAATGTCCGGTGATTCCGATATTCCTGATCATACCTTCCGCCTTTGCTTTTTCCATGGCCTTGATGGCACCATCGTTGGCAAAGATCTTCTCCAATTGATCTTGTCTTTGGACATTGTGCAATTGCCAGGTATCAAGATGATCGGTCTGCAGATTTTTCAAACTTTCTTCCAGCAGACGCATAGAACCATCGTAAGTTACATCGTGTGTTTTAGACGAAAGCCATACTTCTGACCTACGATTTTTCATGACTCTGCCAATATTTAACTGGCTTTGGCCTTTGCCATAGGAGGCTGCAGTATCGATATAGTTGATGCCCAAGTCGATTGCCCTGTTTATGATTTTCTCGGATTGTTCTTCGGTGCCCGGCATTTCCAGCGTGGCCTGTCCTCCAAGACTCAGAATTCCGACCTTATAACCGGTCTTCCCGAACGATCTGGTAGGCATAGCACCATATGTTCTTTCGTTGAACGGATGTTCATTTTTCTTCTTAACAAAAACTGATTTTGCCTCTGTCTCTCCGGCAAGAGTGTTACCAACGGTCACTGAAGCTACGGCTGCCAATCCGGTACCCAGGAAGTTTCTGCGATTGATATTTTTACTTTCCATGATCTGGATTTAAGAGAGTTTCAAATTATTTCAAAGCTAATAAATTAAATTTTCAATTCAAACGTGCTTGATTTGCCTTTTAATGGTCAAATGGAATACCCATCCGCCAGCTGGCCGATGGGATTGGTTTTAACCAACTCTCAGGTAATATTCAATTATTAATTAAAACAAAAAAGGGAGCTTCCGCCCCCTTTTCTCTTTACTTATATCTCGTTAAGAATTCTATCCAATTCAAGTTTGGATAAATTTAGCTTGATTTGCAATTTTGAGAACATCTCCTGTTTTTTACCTTCTTCGAGTATTAAGTCGCTGTCAATTAATATTGCAAATCTTTTTTTGAGCTTATTTTTTTGCTCTTTCCATGTTCCGTTTTTATCAATAAATTCCATTTTGTCCTATTTGTAGTAAGCATGATTTTAGCTGAACAATATGGAACAACTAATTTTAGTTTTCTTACACAATTATTTCGAAAAATTACATAATTCACACATTTGGAAAATCAATATGCCATACTTCCTGTTTAATATTAGACTATTTTATTGTTGGAATAGAGAAAGAAAATGTACTTCCCGTTCCTTCAGTGCTTTCAACCCAAATTCGCCCTCCGAGTTTATCCACAAATTCTTTGCAGAGTAATAATCCTAATCCAGTACCCTTTTCATTTGCCGTGCCTGTGGTTGAATGGACTTCCGAAATAATGAATAGTTTTTCCAAACTATTAGTTGACATGCCAACGCCATTGTCTGAAATAGAAATTGTGATAACCGAAGGTGTTTGCACAGCATTGATATTTATTGCTCCACCGTTGTTTGTAAATTTAATTGCATTTGAAATGAGATTTCTCAGAACTGTTTTTAACATTTCTTCATCAGCAAATACAGATAATTTGTCAGTTATAGAATAATTTATTGTGATGTTTTTTTCAATGGCAGTTGGGATGATGGTTTCCAGAATATTATTACATAAGCCTGTAAAACTAAGATTTTGTGGCATATAGGGAATTTTACCTTGTTGAGTTTTTGCCCACATAAGAATATCTTCCAGTAAATTGAAGGTGCTTTGTGCTGATTTATTAATATGCCCAGCTAGATTCTTAATTTGTTCAATATCGAAATCTTCAATATTTTCATTTAGCAAATTCGATAAGCCAAGAAGTCCACTAAACGGACTTCTCAAATCGTGGCCAAGTACTGCAATGAAAAGGTCTTTGTCCTCATTGAGTTTTGCTAACTTTAAATTCTGTTGTTGAATTTTAAATTCTACTTGCTTTAGTTCTGTTATATCCTGTGAAATTCCAGTTAAAAACAGAGGGTTACCAATGCTATCAAGGATTGCTTCTCCTGCTATTGCTAAAATATATCGAATTGTTTTATCAGGCATTATTATTCGATATTCTATTGGCTTTTTTTCTGCAAATTCAGAAGCATTTGAAGGCAAAACAAGATATAAATCGTCTGGATGCATCACTTTTCTAATCGCATCTCCAAGAGGTCCAGAGTCAGAGTATTTATCGATTCCAAAAATATGGAACATTTCATCTGACCATATCACTTCATTGGTTTTTAAATTCCACTTCCAGTTTCCAAGATGTGCAACTGATTGAGCCGATTTCAATTCCATTTCTGAAACTCGATATTTTTCCTCGCTTTCTTTTAATGCCAGTTCTGCCAACTTGAGTTCTTCGTTTGTCTGAATTAATTCTCCGTTCTGCATTTCCAACTCAATTTGTTGAACCTGAAGTTCGTGATTGAGTTTAAGAATATCTACTACGGAAAGTTGTGAAGAGATTTTTGACGTCCTCACATTTAGTTGTTCTTCTGCTTTTTGGCGAAAAGTTGTTGCTTTTGAAGGGTGCATATTAGCCATTTTGCGTTTCTTTCAAATTGATCATTGGCACTTGGTTTGAAGATTATTATATGTAACAATTCTTTAGTGGATTTGTTCCAGAGAAGGAAAATTGTTGATTAAAATTGAAACGCGAGTTTGAACTCCCCATTCTCTACATCAATCCTTCATCTGCAAATGAGAAATAGCTTGATTGTGTCACAATTAGGTGATCGATCGTTGAACCCATAAAAAATAAAGAGAGTTAGAAATTAATCTAACTCTCTCATTACTAATGAGCGGAAAACGAGATTCGAACTCGCGACCCTCAGCTTGGGAAGCTGATGCTCTACCGACTGAGCTACTTCCGCATTTTTAATAGAAGTGCAAATTTAATCTATTTTACAATTAACACAAGCCCCGGATTTGGATTTACCGGATGTATGGATTTTTGGATTCTTCCCTGTTTCTCCGTTTCTCCGTTTCTCCGTTTCACTCTTCCCTCTTCTCTACATTCGTTCAGGCACCTGAATTCCCAACAGAGAAAATCCGTTCTTGATGATTTTTCCTGCCGTTTGCGCCACTGTTAGTCTGAAATCTCGAATAGACAAATCCGGCTCATTCAGTATGGAGTGGTCGTGGTAGAAGGAGTTGAACTCCTTGACCAGATCGTAGACATAATTGGCCACAACCGCCGGACTGTGTGCCATTCCTGCCTCTTTAATGACTTCAGGAAAGAGCGAAATGATCTTTAGCAGACTCCGTTCCTTGTCGTTGAGAATTGCCGTGTCAACTTTGCCTGGAATGGCGATTCCAGTCTCTTTTGCCTTGCGGAGGATGCTCTGAATCCTGGCATAAGTATATTGGATAAACGGACCTGTATTGCCATTGAAATCGATGGATTCTTCCGGATTGAAGGTCATCGTCTTCTTTGGATCGACCTTCAGGATGAAATATTTCAAGGCTCCCAGAGCTACAATATGGTAAATTTGTTCTTTCTCTGATTCGCTGTAGCCCTCAAGTTTGCCAAGTTCCATTGATACAGCTCGTGCTACATCGATCATTCCGGCTACGAGATCATCAGCATCCACCACAGTCCCTTCGCGCGATTTCATTCGACCGTTGGGAAGCTCTACCATGCCATAAGGGAAATGGAAAAGATCTTTGCCCCATTTGTAACCGAGCTTGTCGAGCAATAGCGACAATACCTGAAAATGATAAATCTGCTCATTTCCAACCACATAAATCATATGATCAATGGGATAATCACGGTAGCGCAATTGAGCTGTACCAATGTCCTGTGTAATGTAGACAGAAGTACCATCCGACCGAAGGAGAATCTTTTTGTCAAGACCTTCCTTCTCCAGATTGGCCCACACAGAAGTATCGCTCTCCTGCTGGAAAATTCCTTCCCTGACGCCACGCAGCACTTCATCGCGGCCAATGGTATAGGTATCCGATTCGTAATAAATCTTGTCGAAGTTAACTCCCAGGGTTTTGTATGTTTCATCAAAGCCGGTATAAACCCAGCCATTCATGGTTCTCCACAAATTACGGACTTCCGGATCGTTGGCCTCCCATTTAAGCAGCATTTCGCGTGTTTCCAGAATACTGGGTGCCTCCTCTTTGGCCTGATCTTCGCTCCTTCCCTGAGCAACAAGCTCGGCTATCTCACTTTTATATTGCTGATCAAATCTGACATAGTACTCCCCTACCAGGTGATCGCCCTTTTTACCATTGGTTTCAGGAGTTTCACCATTGCCAAACTTCTGCCATGCCACCATCGATTTGCAAATATGGACACCGCGGTCATTGACAATGTTGGTTTTTACCACCTTGTTGCCATTGGCCTTCATCACTTCCGCCAACGAAAATCCAAGCAAATTGTTGCGGATATGCCCCAGATGAAGCGGCTTGTTGGTATTGGGGGAAGAATACTCGATCATGACCAGCTCAGCCTCATCAGATACCGGAACAAACCCGTACTTCTCGTCGGCAATTGCTTCGTTTAACCTGTCTATCCAATAATTATTGTCTATCACCAGATTCAAAAATCCCTTCACCACATTGTAGGCAGATACTTCCTTCAAATTTGTTACCAGGAAGTCGCCAATCTCGGCACCTGTAGCCTCCGGTGATTTCCTGGACATCTTTAGAAATGGAAAAACCATCACCGTCTGATCCCCTTCAAACTCACTTCGGGTAAGCTGTACCTGGACTTGCTCAGCCTCTATGGTCTGTCCGTAAAGAGTACTAATTGCCAGAGCAACCTGATCTTTTATAATAAGTTCTATATTCATCTTTCACTTTTAATCAATTCAAAAAAATCATCCAGACAAATGATTCTAACATCAGGGAACTCAATATTCTCAAGGATTTTAAAATGCTTATCATTTGTCACAATATAATCTGAATTACTGGATATAGCCAGATCAACAAATTTATTGTCATCAAAATCCTCCACTATCAGACTCCAATTGTAGTAGATTTCAAATTTTTCAACATTAGGACTTATTAATAAAAGTTCTAACACATTTGAAGCTACTGCATCATTAGTAAATCTCGACAAAACTTCATAATATTCAGTAATAACTTCATTACTAATTATTAATGTCAGTCTGTTACTTAAGAATTCATCGAAGATTAGGCGATATTTAGATAATTTGGGAAGTGAGACTAAGAGCACATTGCTATCAAGAACAACTCTCATTTTTTGTAAGATGTTCTTGTATGTTTATTTGACAATGATTCAATAGTAGAAACTGACCATTCTTTCTCATTGCATACTTTATCCATCTCGGAATCAACT
>CAIRSO010000732.1 GCA_903881215.1 uncultured Bacteroidia bacterium | reverse complement strand
GCCTTCAACGCCCTTTTTAACAACAGAAGCTCAAAAGGCAGAAATGATAGCTCTTTTGGATGCAGCAAAAGACTACAATATGAATGCCGTTGTCTTTCAGATACGTCCCGATGCAGATGCCCTTTATGCTTCTGAATTAGAACCATGGTCAGAATGGCTAACCGGCAAACAAGGTAAGGCACCCGACCCCTGGTATGATCCGTTGCAATTTACTATCGACGAATGTCGAAAGCGGGGCATGGACGTTCACGTTTGGCTAAATCCCTATAGAGCCATTCAGAATATTGATAAAACTATTGCAGCTCCTAACCACGTTTCAAATACCCACCCTGAATGGATGCTTACCTATGGCAAGAAAAAATATTTTGATCCGGGGATTCCCGCAGTTCGGAATCATGTTGCCCGGGTTGTAAGCGATCTGGTTAGAAGGTATGATATCGATGCCATACACTTTGACGATTATTTTTATCCATACAAAATATCCGGTATCGAGTTTCCGGATGACAAATCTTTCAAAAAATTTGGAGGCACTTTTGGGTCTCAAAATAGGGATGACTGGCGTCGGAACAATGTGGATCTGATTATTAAACAGCTTCACGACAGCATTAAATCCATCAATCCAAATGTCGAATTCGGAATTTCTCCTTTTGGCGTCTGGCGCAATAAAAAGAATGATCCGGATGGTTCCGAAACCAGGGCTGGAGTATCAAATTATGATGATTTGTATGCAGACATTCTCAAATGGCAAAAAGAAAAATGGATCGACTATGTTACTCCGCAACTTTATTGGTACATCGGAAAAGAAGTTGCTGATTATAAAATACTTGCAAAATGGTGGGCAGAACACAGTTATGGATGCAATGTCTACAGCGGACAAGCACTCTATTTACTTGATTCTGAATCGAAGGATCCTTCATGGAGAACATCTGATGAGATTACCAATCAAATCACACTGAACAGAACTTTTCCTGAGATCAAAGGCAGCATGTTTTTCAGCGCTAAATTTCTTTTGAAGAACCCCTTGACGGTAAAAGAAAATCTCATAAAGGAACTCTATCGTTATCCTGCATTGACACCGGTAAATCCGCTTGTAACTCCGGTTAACCCAGAAAAGCCTATCAATGCAAGCATTCAAAAAGATGGGAAAAACATTGTACTATCCTGGGAAAAGCAAGCAAACAATAGCCATAATATCCTTCCAAACTGGAATCAGCTCATCATTCAGTTTTAATCGTTGAGCCGACTCAATAAGTGTTTGACAACTCCAACGCAATAGCGATAAATCAAAATTGCAATCCTCTGCATTGCCATACTCCGGCGAATGAGTAGCTGGAAGGTGGAATTTTCCATCCTCTCCTTTATTTAAGAAATGAATGTAGTAGTTGGTTGACTTTTTAAGCAGCGGAAAAAGTTTATTGCGAAGCGTTTCATCGTCCATATTGTGACGGTAAATAAGCCACAGGCAATGACATGCCCAGGGTAATAACCCAATTTCGGCACCCGGATTTTCTATTGGAT
>CAIRSO010000731.1 GCA_903881215.1 uncultured Bacteroidia bacterium | reverse complement strand
CAGATGCGCTGGTGTTGGTGACAAGAAATTACTTTGACGGCAAAATTGAAGAAGCTGTTCGGGGCATTAATAGTTTGAAAGAAGGACATCTCAAAATTGTGCACGAACTTTTTGATTCCGGACATGAGAAGCTTGAACGTTCTTTAAATGAAGAATTTGATGCCCTGCTCAAGAGGGTTAATATTCCTCCTTCCTTGAATTATGATTTTGAATACGACCAAATTGTCTCGACAGGAGAAATGGTTTCCACAGAAATCCTGGCAAGCTATCTGAATCATGTAGGCCGAGTCACCAAATGGATAGATGCCGGTCATTATATTCGCACAAACGACACCTGGCGTGAAGGGCAGATTGACTGGGATCTTACCAGGAAATTGGTCCCTCAGGCATTTCAGTTTGCAGAGAACAGTGTATGTTTAACCCAAGGATTTATTGGTGCAACAACTTTCAATTTGACTACTACATTGGGAAGAGAGGGGTCTGACTACACAGCTGCCATTCTGGCAAATGTTCTTGATGCAGAGAGTGTTACTATTTGGAAAGATGTGCCTGGAATTATGAATGCCGATCCTCACAAATATGTCAAGACGTTCAAACTCGAGAAACTGTCCTACCGCGAGGCAGTTGAAATGACCTATTATGGAGCCAAGGTAATTCATCCTAAAACGATGAAGCCTTTGGTTGAGAAGCAGATTCCTCTCTATGTCAGATCGTTTTTACATCCGGAGGAGGTAGGATCCCAAATCTGCAATATTGATCATCCTATGGAATACATCCCTGTTATTATCAACAAGGAAGATCAGGTATTAATTACAGTCTCACCGAAAGATTTTTCTTTCATAGCGGAAGATAGTATTGCAAATATTTACCGCTTGTTTTCAAAATTCAGGATGAAGGTTAACTTAGTTCAGCAATCAGCCATGAACTTTTCGCTGGCAATTGACCGTCCCGAAAGAGATTTCGAGCAGATGATCCGAGAGTTATCGAACCAGTTTGTAGTCCATTACAATGATGGTCTGGAGCTACTAACTATACGCTATTTTACTAAAGAGGCCATTGATGAGTGCACGGCTGGCAGGACAATCTATGTTGAACAGCGTACACGCAAAATAGTACGTTTTCTGCTCAAATAATTACTGAATTTCTCTGTTAAAGGTAAGTCTTTCCCCTTTTAACTTTTCGTGGAATGTTCCTTTTTTTCCGGGATGTGTATTCTCGTAGACCATATTTCCGTTTACGAAAGTATTTGTAATATAGTAATAGAAGGATTCGCCTTCAAAGGGAGACCAATTGCATTTAGCTTGAATATTGTCTTTTGATACTGTCCATTTTCCGACATCAACCAGCACTATGTCAGCCTTGTAGCCTTTGCGGATGTAGCCGCGTTTTTCAATTCCAAACAAGTCCGCAGGAGCATGGCACATTTTTTCGACCACTTTCTCTATTGAAATCTTGCCATTTCGGCTCATTTCAAGCATGGCAACCAATGAGTGTTCAACCAGCGGACCTCCAGAAGGCATTTTGAGATACGGACGGCCTTTTTCCTCCTCGGTATGCGGTGCATGATCTGTAGCAATTATATCTATTCTGTTCTCATTTACAGCCTTTATAAGTGCTGAGCGGTCATTGGCAGATTTAATGGCAGGGTTCCATTTGATCTTTGCACCTAATCTTTCGTAATCTGCGTCCGAAAACCAGAGATGGTGAACACAGACTTCTGCAGTAATTTTTTTATTTTTCACAGGAGACGACTCGAACAAAGCGATTTCAGCAGCTGTCGAAATATGCAGGATATGAAGGCGTGTGCCAAATTTCTTAGCCAGTTCTACTGCCTTTGCTGACGAATTAAAACAGGCACTTACATCTCTGATTTTAGGATGTTCGCTAAGTGGAATATCTTCACCATACTTTTCAATGGCAGCTGCGAGGTTAGCCTGAACGATTGTTTCATCCTCACAATGCACTGCAATCAGCATTTTTGATTTCTGAAACAAGGAGGAAAGCGTTACAGGATTGTCGACCAGCATGTTTCCTGTGGAGGAACCCATAAAAACTTTGATGCCACATACCTTGGCAGGATCAGTTTTTAGCAGTTCTTCAAGGTTATCGTTGGTTGCTCCGATGTAAAAAGAGTAATTAGCCAATGAGGTTTCAGAAGCCCTAATATATTTCTCGTTTAATAGATCCTGGGTTATTGCCTGAGGAACAGTATTTGGCATTTCCATAAAAGAAGTAACTCCGCCAGCAATGGCAGCTTTTGATTCTGAATAGATATCGCCTTTGTGGGTGAGTCCGGGTTCACGAAAATGAACCTGATCATCGATCACCCCCGGAAGTAAAAACTTACCAGAAGCATCAATTACCTCTGCCTGAGCTAAAATCGTCTCCGGAACTGAATCCCTGAATATTTTCTCAATGATTCCGTTCCTGATCAACAGACTAGTGTCACGCAGAATTTTGCCTTCATTGACAACTTTTGCATCTTTGATAATAATATCTCTCATT
>CAIRSO010000730.1 GCA_903881215.1 uncultured Bacteroidia bacterium | reverse complement strand
CCATATATCCATAAAGTCTATTGCTGGCAGGTTGCTCTCCAGCAGAGCCTACTTCCTCGTCAACTTTACAACTCAAAATTAACGTCCATTTTGGACAATTCCATCAACTATTTTTTGCACCAATACCATTTTTAGCTGATTCAATACGATATGACCTTGTAGCCTCTCTTCAGGTAGCGGGTCAAAGGAACACCCATCCCTTTCACGTCCACTTCGCAAACTTTAAGTTCATTTCCAGATATGGATAAACCGGATCCTCAAACCCAAACTTCCTGTAAAGTGGCTCTCCGTCTTTGGAACAGTGCAGAGCGACCTTGCTGACGCCCATGGCTTTAGCTTCTTTTATTAACTGTTTTAATATCAGAGAAGAAATCCCCTTTCTTCTGAATTCGGGTAGCGTGTACATGTTCAGAATATCACCTTCCAGATAAGATGATTGGTTCAGGTCGCCAGGGATTTTCTTTAGTACCATTCCGCCGTAGCTCACAGCAGACCCTTCATATTCGGCCAATAGGGCGAAAAAACTGCCCTCAGCCATCGTCAGTTTGAAAAATGATTGAAGGTTTTTTTGTAGCTCTTGCATATAAGGCAGCGGACGCTGACCCTGCATCTCAGTGAGGTAGTTAAGCCGTGCAGAGGTCATAGCTGGAATATCCGAAGTATCAACCTTTCTTATATGTATTTTAGCAATTTCGAACATTTTATTTGTCGTAATATTTTGTTTGCGTGCGGCCACAAGCGCAGCCCCGAAATGCTTAACGTATTTTTTAACCATTAACCATTAACCTTTAGCCTTTAACCTTCCCTTTGGGTTTATTTCCCCTTTATAACCAGAAACCTCTTTACAAAGGCAACCAGCGAAGGCGCACTTGCCATGCCATGATCCATCCCCGGTAGCGGAATATAAGTTACCGGCATAGCAGGATCAAGTTTCATCAGGTTGGAATATAGCTGCGATGTCATTAATGGTGAGACATCAGTATCCGTCTGGCCATGCGTCAGAATCAAAGGCGTTTTAATCTTCCAGGCCATAACACTGCTGGCTGCCAGGGCATCGCGCATAACCTGGAATTTGGCATTCGAATTCAAGGTCGTTCTGAAATCGTTGGTGAAAAGCTGTGTCATATTCGTTGTGAGCTGATCATTGATAGCACCTCCGCCATAAGTACCATTAAATAACCCATCAATACGGGATGCATAAGGTTCATTGAATATATCGGTATACTGATTAGCGAAGGCGCTCGCCGATCTGAAACCTTTCATAATATAGGCAATGTAATAAGGTTGAGAAAAGGTAGAAGCCGTAACAATCATGTCGGTTAGCTGAGAAAGATTGTAGGGTCCTGCCCCGCATCCAACGGCTTTCAGGTTGAACTCTGTACTATACTGCGATTCTATTGCCTGGTGAAGTTGCAATGTTGACAATCCTCCCTGCGAATAACCCATGAGGTAGAGATCGGCATTCAGCTTTAGGTTGAGTTCGGGTTTGGTGGTCATCTCCTTGACTGCTCTGAAGAGATCGAGGACCGAAGTGACCGTAGATTCCTTGTGCAGATAAGGATGAAAAACTTCCTTTGAAGATCCAAATCCCAGATAATCAGGGATGACCACCACAAAACCTGTGGCGGCAAATCCGGAGATTAGCTGAACAGTATAATTGGCAACATTAGCTGAAGGCGCATTGGTGTAGACCGTATTGGTCCCATTTTGGAAACTGAGTATAGGGTAGCTTATTCCACCTTCAGGAATACAAACAACACCTGAAGCGACTAGCTTTTTAGTCCCGAAAGTGGTATTGTAGTTAACCACATAGACCTTGACACCATAGCTCACCGAAGGGAGAATGTCAGCCACATCGGGATATACCGATTGTACCGGACTAAATAAACTCTTTACCTCAGTTGCAGTCACCGACCTTACAAGTGAGTAGCTGACCAGGTAATTGTCTTTTTTTGGAACGACCACCTGCTCATCCGCGATATTCGATTTGCAATTTTGGAAAAGCAGGGTGACAGATAGCAAAAAGACAACGAAATAAATTTTTCGTAACATGGTACTATCAGATTGATTTCGAATTAATATCCACAGTTTTTTGTATTTGATCCTTGATGGTAGAATTCAGGACTTCCGGAGTCATTCCGGAAGGATCAACAGGAGGTAAAAACTCGACAATGATTTTTGAACCCGCTTTGATCCTTTTCTTCCCGGACGACATTGCCTCGTAGGCGCCTGAAATGGCAACCGGTACGATGGGAATATTCAGTTCGGCACTCAGAATGGCATAAGTTTTTTTGAAATCGCCCATGTTACCTGTCATTGTTCTGGTTCCTTCCGGGAAGATTAGTATTTTCTTACCCAGCTTAACAACTTCGGCCATCTTGTGTATCGACTCTTTCAAATCTTTGGTGAGATCCATGACGATGATGTTGGTTCGACGTGCTAGAAATTGCCGGATGAGGCTTTTAACATGATCCTTCTTGGCATACGAATAAGTATCCTTCAATGTTTTATTATCCAGACAGGAAAGTACCAGAAAAGCATCCAGCTTGGTCTGGTGATTCGGGGCGATAAAGCAGGCACCTTCGGGGATATTTTCTGTTCCTGAAACCTTGTATTTGAAGAATAGGCTGAAGAATCCACGAACCGAAGAGACAACAAATCGCAAAAGAAAAGAGGATTTAGGAAGCTCAACTTCCTGACTTTCCTTCAGATTCCCCGACCAGGATTCACTTTGTTCTCTGTGAAATAATTTATTTGACTTGATATATTCAGCGATTTTGGCGATAGAAGGAAATTTCATCAGCTGCTCTTCGTCGAATTTAATGCCAAATGTTTGTTCAATAAAATCGATAAGACTCATTTTCCCAAGTGAATCCATGGCAATGTCAAAAACCAGGTGATCGTCGGGCGAAATATCCATGTCGACCTGGCTCTCAATAAATGACTTGACGGCAAGATATTCAGCGCTATCCGGATCTTCGCTTTTGCTCTTCTTGTCCTCAGTATCCTGAATCAGCTCTTCGAGTTTAAACCGCTGCAACTTGGAAAGTCTCGTCCTTGGAAGATCCGTTTTTAGCAGGGTGAATTGCATAATCCGCTTATATGAACTCAACTCTACATTGAAAGGTGAGATGACACTCTCCCGGAAATAGTGGTTCATATCAGTGACGCCATTGTCCGTAAGAAACTTCAGATCAGGAACAATGGCCGCGTGCAGCATCTCCTTGTGCATAAAAATTCCGGCCTCCTTGATGGCTTTTGAGTAAAATTCGAGCTTTTGCTCAATCTCAACCGGGTTGATATTTTTTCCATTGGGAAGGACGATAATCTCTTTTTTCCGTCCGGTGATATAGAGAAATCCGTCTTTGTCAAAACGGCCAAGATCACCGGTGTAAAGCCAGCCATCTTTTAAAACGTCGGCTGTCTCTTCGGGCCGGTTGTAATATCCTTTCATGACGTTGGGCCCTTTGGCCACAATTTCTCCTTCTCTGATCTCAACAAGCATATTGGGCATTGCCTCGCCTGTCGATCCAATTTTCACCCTGCCGGGACGAGGGAAGGTGATCATTGGAGCCGCTTCGGTCATACCAAAACCTTCCAGGATATCAAATCCAATGGCATAGAAGAAGGTTCCTACTTCTTTGTTAAGGGCAGCTCCACCTGCGATCATAAACTTCAGGTGACCTCCTAACCCATTGTGCACTTTTTTAAACAGAGTTTTGCCAAGCTTCCGGCTTTTGGTGATGTAGACCAGCTTGAGAAACGTTTTGGCCAGAAAACTCTTGTTGATTTTTGCCATCAATCCGCGATAGATCAGTTCGTATAGTCGAGGAACACCAATGAATACCGTCACAGAGTTGTCTGCCAGGGTCTTCATCAAATCGGTCGATTGCATCGAAGGAGAAACAACCGTTGTGCCACCAGAATAGAAGGTCACCATCATAGACCCCAACAATGGGAAAATGTGGTGAAGGGGCAGAAGTACAAGAACCTGGCTTTCCCCATGAAAAATATGGGCCTCTACAACAGCGTGAATGTTGACCAGCAGATTGGTATAAGAAAGCATGACCCCTTTCGGACTACCTGTTGTGCCTGAAGTGTAGATGATGACTGCAGTAGTTTCATTGTCGTCAGGACCGATCCAATCTGATTTGGGCTGATCCTTTGTCCATGGGTGATTTTCGAATATAATAACTTCTGGATGGTGCTTGCTCTTCATCTCCACCTTCGCATAAAGCTCTTTCATTGCCTCACTGATAAAGATCAATTCAGGCTGACAGTCATCCAGAATGTATGCTACATCATCGGCCGAAGCCATAAAATCGATCGGAACAGCAATACACTGGTTTTGCAGAGCAGCGTAAAAGGCAAAGAACCACTCAACCCGGTTCTCGGCAAAGATGGCTACTTTGGAATAGCCTTTGTTACCAAACAATTGGGCATATTGCTGAATGTGCTGAAGCAGCTCACTGTATGTAAAATTGCCCTGTTGGGAGATGATGGATTTCTTACCGGGATTACTTCTGTAAATCATGGATTCTGTCATAGCTGGCTGTTTTTATTATAAGAAAGTATTCAAAGAGGGTCAATCAACTCAGGTTTAAATTCTATGATTTGATGTCTACAGCAATTCGTTCGTTTCGCTGCAATACAAAGTAAGAAATTATTAGGTGTATTACCAAAAACTTAGATCAAAGTCACAAATAGTAAATTATTAACCTATTTTACTTTCTAACGTAAAAAGGTTTGATATTTTTACTTTCGATTTTAAATTGACGTGTGCCATAAGGCCCCGATAGGATAATCAATTAACATCACTATATTAGTAAACAATAAATCAACTAAACCAGGATTTCAGATGGAAAAGAGCGAAGAGAAAAAACTTTTTTTACCCTCTCAGGAGGTTGTGAATCAGGCAAATGTCAAGGATTACGACAAGTTGTACCAATATTCACTTGAGCAGCCGGAGGCCTTTTGGGCAGAGCAGGCTGAACAGCTCGCATGGTTCAAAAAATGGGACAAAGTGCTCGATAAAAGCAATCCTCCTTTCTTTAATTGGTTTCAGGGAGCCAAAACGAATATTATTCTGAACGCCATTGACCGGCATCTTACCTCAGCCACACGCAACAAGCTGGCAATTATTTGGGAAGGTGAACCCGGGGATTCGAAAACTTACTCATATCATGCCCTTAACCGTGAAGTTTCCCAGTTTGCAAACATTCTTAAAAGCATGGGTGTCAAAAAGGGTGATGTCGTAACGATTTATATGCCTCAAATTCCTGAACAGCTCTTCGCAATGCTTGCCTGCGCCAAAATTGGGGCAGCGCATAGTGTGGTGTACGGAGGATTTAGCCATGAAGCTCTGGCCGATCGTATTAATGATGCCAACAGCCGTGTGGTCATTACTGCAGATGGGGGCTACCGCAGGGGTAAAGTGGTAGAGATGAAAAGTGTTGTCAACAAAGCCATGGAACTTTCGCCCACCATGGAAATTTGCATCACTGTAAAACGGACAGGCGTGGATGTATACATGGAAAATGACCGTGATTACTGGTACCACGACCTTAAATCATTGCCAATCGCATCTAATAAATGCGAAACTGAAGTGATGGATTCGTCGGATATGCTATTTCTTCTCTATACTTCAGGTTCCACAGGCCGTCCGAAAGCATTGGTTCATACCCATGGGGGATACAGCGTTTATACCTCCACCACCCACAGGATGGTATTCGATATCAAGCCGGAAGATAGATACTGGTGTGCAGCTGATCCCGGCTGGATCACGGGTCATAGTTACATCGTTTACGGTCCGCTGATTAACGGTTCAACCATCATGTTGTACGAAGGGGCCCCCAACCATCCTTATCCCGACAGATGGTGGAAAATGGTTGAAAAATATGGAATTAACATCCTGTATACCTCGCCAACCGCTATCCGCGGATTGATGCGCTTTGGAGATTCGTGGCCCAACAGGAATGATATTAGCTCCCTGAGATTGCTTGGTTCGGTAGGTGAGCCGATCAATGCCGAAGCCTGGAATTGGTTTCATAAAGTGGTTGGACGAGGTAATTGTCCGATCATGGATACCTGGTGGCAAACGGAGACTGGTGGTTTTGTGATTACTCCACTGCCTATCACCCCATTGAAACCAGGTTCGGCCACTAAACCATTTTTTGGCAATGAACTGGCAATCGTGGATGATGCAGGTAATGAGGTGGCTGCAAACGAAGAGGGCACACTGATTATCAAGACTCCCTGGCCTGGAATGGCCAAAACGGTCTTCAATGATCCCCAGCGTTTTATTGATACCTATTGGGAAAAATTCAAGAAGCAGGGTTGGTACCATACCGGTGATTCTGCAAAAAAGGATGAAGACGGATATTTTTGGATTATTGGAAGAAATGACGACGTCATAAAAGTTAGCGGTTACAGATTGGGATCTGCCGAGATTGAAGGGGTCATGGCCCGCCATCCTGCTATCGTTGAATCTGCAGCAATTGCTCTGCCACACAACCTGAAAGGGAATGCAATCCATATCACTGCTGTGCTAAGGAGCAATTACAAGCCGAGCAAAGAGCTTGAACATGAACTGATAATTCACATGGAAGAGCACCTGGGCAAAATTGCGCGTCCGGAAGCCATACAATTTGCCGAATTGCTACCCAAAACCCGAAGCGGAAAGATCATGAGGCGTTTACTTAAATCAAGGGCTCTTGGACTTCCGGATGGGGATTTAAGTACGATGGAGGAGTAGGAAAGTTGAGAGTTGAGAACTGAGAGTTGAGAGTGGATTCTAACATTTCAAACCCTTTAAACATTATAAACATTTCAAACGATGGGCATATGAAGAGACGAATCATCGGTATACATGAGAAGCTTCCGATTCTGGAGAGCCTGCCGCTGAGTTTTCAGCATCTGACGGCTATGTTTGGGGCGACGATTCTCGTCCCCATCCTTCTCGGCATAGATCCTGCCATTGCCTTGCTGATGAATGGGATCGGTACGCTGATTTACTCCTGGGTTACCAAGGGAGGGATTCCGGCCTACCTTGGATCAAGTTTCGCATTTATTGCTCCTACACTATTAGTTATCAGTACTCTTGGTGGTTTCGGCAATGCGCAGGGAGGTTTTATCTTTTTTGGATTCTTCTTTATTGCGATCTCCTTCGTGGTGAAAAAATGGGGAATCAAATGGATTGATATAATCATGCCTCCTGCCGTTATGGGGGCTGTGGTGGCCATCATCGGACTGGAGCTGGCTCCTGTAGCCGCACAACAAGCGGGCCTTGCTCCCTGGCCCACGCCGGTCGGACAGGTTGTATCTGCTTTTACCCCTGTACCAAATGTTCTGCTGGTGTCTCTGTTTACTTTGTTCGTCGGCATTGCCGGAAGCGTTCTTTTTAAAGGTTTTATGCAGGTCATCCCGATCCTGTTCGCTGTCATTGCCGGTTATCTGCTCGCCTTTTTTATGGGGATGGTGGATACTGCAATCATCAACCAGGCCGCATGGATCTCTTTGCCAAAATTTCATGCTCCGGCATTTAATCTGAGCGCTATCATCATCATTGCACCGGCTTGTATTGTCGTTCTGGCCGAGCACATCAGTCACCTGATTGTAACCGGTAAAATTGCCGGAGAGGACCTGATGAAAAAGCCAGGTTTGCACCGTTCTTTGCTTGGTGATGGCATCAGCAATGTCCTTTCAGGATTTACCGGTTCACCTCCCAACACTACGTATGGTGAAAATATTGGTGTGATGGCCATCACCAGAGTTTATTCTGTGTGGGTCATTCGAGGGGCGGCCATCCTGGCAATAGCCTTTTCTTGTATTGGTAAAGTTTCTGCAGCCATCTCATCTATTCCAAATCCGGTGATGGGAGGAATCACCATCCTGCTTTTCGGCGTCATTGCTGTTCAAGGTTTCAGGATGTTTGTGGAGCAGAAAGTAGATTTTAGCAAGAACAGAAATATGGTGCTGGGTGCTGTTACATTTGTTGTAGGGGTTAGCGGAGCTGCCATCAATATTGGTTCCGTCCAACTCAAAGGGATGGCTTTTGCAGCCATCATAGGCATCGTATTATCATTGATATTTTGGATTTTAGATAAATTTGGGATCATGAATAAAGAATCATGACCATGAGCTTAGACCAGCAAAAGATCGTTGATGCTTGTGTTTTATTTGTTAAAAGTGAGTTGCAGAATGGCGAAAAGGGTCACGACTGGTGGCATGTTGAAAGAGTTTGGCGTACCTCAAGATTGATTGCCGAAACTGAGTCTGCAGATCAATTTGTGGTAGAACTTGCTGCCCTGCTTCACGATGTTGCAGATTCAAAATTTCATGCTGGTGACGAAGAGATTGGTCCACAGAAAGCTGGAACTTTTTTGCAATCTCAGGGAGTTCAGTCTTCCGTTGTTGAGCATGTTGTAGAAATCGTCCGCCATATATCCTTCAAAGGCGGAAACAATTTGCCTGGTTTTATCTCTCCTGAGCTACAGGTCGTTCAGGACGCCGACCGGCTCGATGCCATGGGTGCTATCGGCATAGCACGCGCCTTTCATTATGGAGGCTTCAAAAACAGATTGTTGTACCATCCGGAAATCCGTCCAAATTTGCACATGACAAAAGAGGAATACAAGAAGAGCGATGCCCCAACCATCAATCATTTTTACGAGAAATTGCTCTTGCTAAAAGATAGGATGAACACCTCGACCGGGAAAGCTCTTGCACTCAAAAGACATGAGTTTATGGGAAAATTTCTCGACGAGTTTCTTGAAGAATGGAAGAGTTGAGACATTAAAGTTGAGAGTTGAGAACTGAGAGTTGAGAGTTGAGAGTTGGAAGATGAGAGTTGGAAGATGGGAAGAGCGAAAAGTGAATAATGAATCCGGTCCCCGAGCGGAGTCGAGGGGGAGTAGAGAGTGTGAAGATTGGAAGATAAGAGGGTCAGATTTCAGGGGAAGAGCCTTGTGTGGATATCCAGTCATAATATAGCGAACAACGAATAGTGAAAAGTGAACAACAAATAGTGAAATTTATAGATTGATTATGAATAAAATTGAATTGTTAACGATTGTCAGGAGAGTAGCTGCCATGACAACATTTGCCGTATTTACCGGCGTGGCCTTTGGTCAGAATGTAGAGAAACAAGATAGCACATCTTCGATTCCTGCTGCGGTTCTTCAAGTATTAAAGCCTGCGTGCATGACCTGTCATTCGAACGAAGGTCGGGATAAACCCAAAGCCAAGTTGAATTTTTCCGTTTGGGATCAGTACACACCCATGGAAAAAATGATGATTTCTTCTTCAATAATGGAAGAAGTAAAAAAAGGCAGCATGCCACCAAAGCGTTTTTTGGAAACACATCCGGAAGCCGCATTGACAGAGGCTCAGATCAGTCAGATTTCACAATGGGTAGAATCTTTCAAGGTTAAACCATAGGTTTTCGGTTCCAATCAACATATGGCAAAACCAACCTACCGGGAGATTAGGGAAATCTCCGGACCTATCATGCTTAGTTTGCTGGCGCAGAATATTGTCGGTGTAACGGACACTGCTTTTCTGGGAAGGGTAGGCGAAGTTGAATTGGGAGCATCCGCCATTGGCGGTGTATTTTACCTGATTCTCTACATGGTCTGTTTTGGTTTTGCTACCGGAGTGCAGATTTTGATAGCCAGGCGTTATGG
>CAIRSO010000729.1 GCA_903881215.1 uncultured Bacteroidia bacterium | reverse complement strand
TGCAAATGTAGGGAATTTTTTTAAAACTATCTCTTTTAAAACCTCTTTCGTAAATTGTTCGCTCTCGTAATGGCCAATGTCAGCCAGAACGATCTTTTTATCGGCTTCAAAGTAGTCGTGGTACTTGAGATCAGCCGTAATAAAGAGGTCGGCTCCTTCAGCGATAGCATTGTTTATCAGAAAACTACCCGAACCGCCACATACGGCAATTTTTCGAATTTTTTTGTTTAAAAGCTCAGTATGTTTGATCACTTTGCAGCCAAACACGCGTTTGATCAGATTGAGAAATTCCACTTCATCGCAAGGCGAAGATAGCTGTCCAATCATCCCCATGCCAACAGACGGAAAATTATTTTCGATGGGTACCAGGTCAAAGGCAACTTCTTCATAAGGATGTGCCGCGTTAAGTGCCGCCACAATTTTGGAAGTAAGATGACGGGGGATGATGGTTTCAAGCCGGACTTCAGGTTCACTGTGCAAAACTCCAACTTTCCCAACGAACGGAGTACTATATTCATTTCCTCTGAAAGTACCATACCCGGAGTTGATGAAACTGCACTGGTCATAATTGCCTATGACTCCGGCCCCTGCGTCAAAAAGAGCGGATCTGACAGTTTCAACATGGTTCTCAGGCACATAGGTGACAAGTTTAATTAACTGGTTTTTGACGGGAGCGAGAATTTTGCATTTCTCCAGTCCGATTTTTTCGCAAATTTTGGAATTAACGCCACCCGTGATACTGTCTAGATTGGTATGTGCCGCATAAATGGCAATGTCATTTTTGATCGCTTTAATCAGACATCTCTCTACTTCATTTGCTCCTGTAATCCGCTTGATTCCTTTGAAAATTATCGGATGATGACTGATGATCAGCTCGCAGCCAAAGGTGATGGCTTCATCAATTACCTCTTCAGTGACATCGATACAAATCAATGCAGATGAAATATCCCGCGATTTATCACCGACGATCAATCCGGCATTGTCATAGGATTCCTGGTAAGAAAGGGGTGCAATTTTTTCGAGGTGATCTGTAATATTTCGCAGTGATATAGGATGCATGTTCAAATTTTGATTTTGTATTCGGTCGGCCATGCCCCTCAACTCGCTCGGGGACCGTTTCGCCGATTCTCCGTTTCATCGTTTCGCCGTTTCTTTATTTTTCCAGATAGGCTTGGCGGGCGGCCACATAGGGTCGCCCCTACAGAATTTCCTTTATTTCGATCAAATACTGCTTGATCTCCTGAAGTTTCTGTACAATCTCATAATTGTGGTCCACTCCCTCCTTGTTCTCCTTGATTTTCGCCTTGGCACCCTTGAGCGTTAGTCCGCGCTCCTTGACCAAATGATTGATGACGGCAAGATGATCAATATCTTCCTGGGTATAAAAACGATTTCCCTTTTTATTTTTAAAAGGCTTGATCGAATCAAATTCTTTTTCCCAGAAACGCAAAGCGGATGGTGCCAGGTTAAACTTTTCGGCTACTTCGCTGATCGAAAAATAAAGCTTCTCTGATTTCGGTGCTTTGAATGCCACGGTATTCAATTTTGGTTAATCGTAACTTTGTCCTGTGTTGGATGAGATGGTGATCATCTTTTCGTATTCTAATGGATTAAGATCCTGGAAGTAATAGTTTTGTGGATTTACTTTTTGTCCGTTTTTGAGGACTTCATAATGAAGGTGAGGGCCCGTCGAAGCACCCGTACTGCCTACAAGACCTATAATGTCCCCTCTGTTGATGCTCTGACCCACCTTGACCATGATGCGCGATAGATGCCCGTACATGGATTCATAGCCATATCCATGGTCTATCAGAATAGTGTTTCCATATCCGGCATCTCTTCCTGCTTCCTTAACAATGCCATTTCCGGTGGCAAAAATATCCGTCCCGGAAGGAGCAGTAAAATCCATTCCGTAGTGAAATCTGGGGATTCGGTAAATAGGGTGCATGCGCATTCCCCAACCTGATGCAGTTCGTTTGAGGTCCCTGTTTGATACCGGCATGATCGATGGAATGCTGGCCAGCATCTTTTCTTTGCCCATCGCCATTTTGATGACATCATCGTATGATTTGGACTGGACATAAACCTGCTTGGAAAGGACATCAAGTTTTTTTGATACCGAGATAATCAATTCAGAATTGTCCATGCTTTCCAGCTTGGTATAACGGTTAGCTCCTCCGAAACCGGCCATTCTTACAGTTGAAGGGATTGGATTGGCCTCGAAGATGACACGATATATATTGTCATCGCGCATCTGAATATCCTCCATGGCCTTGGAAATCTTCTCAATATCCTTGTTCATCAGATTGTACTGCGACAGCAACTGTTCATTTTCCCTTATTAGTTTTTTGGTGACTGGTGTCTCAAAAAATTGAAGGAAGATGAAGAAAAAGATAATTCCTGATACAATCCCGGTGGACAAATAGCCCAGAGCCCTTTGAATAAGTGTGCGAACGTTTCGTTCGATCTTATCAAAACTTAATGTATCAGGATTGAATCTGTAATTAATGCCCATTCCAAATGATTTATTTTGAACAGAGGTAGGCCAAAATTAATGAAATAATCTAATTTTGCAACGATTTTGACCTCTTACAATGTCCTTTCAGTGGGCAAAATTAGTTTATTATTAGGCATTTTGAGATTTTTGGAAGGATGATCGATGCCATTTAATGGTTTTTAACATTATACCGGAATGGATTCAAAACAGATACGCGAAGCATTTTTGGAATTTTTCGCCTCCAAATCGCACCAGATTGTACCCTCGGCACCCATGGTGGTCAAAAATGACCCAACCCTGATGTTTACCAATGCAGGGATGAACCAGTTTAAGGATATCTTTCTGGGCAATGCTCCGGTAAAAAGTCCGCGAATCGCTGATACACAGAAATGTCTGCGCGTATCCGGAAAGCACAACGATCTGGAGGAGGTAGGCCACGATACTTATCATCACACGATGTTCGAGATGCTGGGCAACTGGTCATTTGGCGACTATTTCAAAAAGGAAGCCATCGACTGGGCCTGGGAACTGCTGGTAGGTAAATTCAATATTCCGGTCGACCGCTTGTATGCAACAGTTTTTGAGGGGGATGCCAAAGATGGCGTTCTTTTGGATTCTGAGGCATTGGCATTGTGGAAGAAATATCTTCCCGAAAGCCAGATTCTCTTTGGCAATAAAAAGGATAATTTCTGGGAGATGGGAGATAGTGGTCCCTGTGGTCCTTGCTCCGAAATACATGTCGACATACGCAACGATGACGAGAGATCTGCCATCCCCGGTAGGGCATTGGTGAACGAAAGCCATCCGCAGGTGATCGAAATCTGGAACCTCGTCTTTATTCAGTTCAACCGAAAAGCGAATGGCCAGCTGGAAGAGCTACCTGCCAAGCATGTCGATACTGGGATGGGTTTCGAACGCCTTTGCATGGTGCTTCAAAAGAAACAGTCCAATTACGATACCGATGTATTTCAGCCTGTCATTACCGAGCTCGGATTTCTGGCAGGGAAAAAATATGGTGAAGATGAGAAGTCGGACATTGCCATGCGGGTCATTGCCGACCACATCCGTGCCATCGCGTTTGCCATCACCGACGGACAATTGCCATCGAACAACAAAGCCGGCTATGTGATCCGCCGCATTTTGCGGAGAGCTGTCCGCTACGGTTACACCTTTTTGGGTTTCAGAAAGCCGTTTATGCACCAATTGATCAATGTACTTGCAGATCAGATGGGTGGTGCTTTCCCCGAATTAAACAAACAGCGGGATCTTGTTACAAAAGTAATCCGCGAAGAGGAAGATTCTTTCCTTCGTACCCTCGAAACCGGTATCCGCATGCTCGAAAACATCATGGGGGTTGCCAGAAAAAAGAGCCAGACCGAAATCAGCGGTGTAGTAGCATTCGAATTGTATGACACCTACGGATTTCCACTTGATCTAACCGAATTGATTCTTCGCGAAGAGTCTTTTACCGTGAACCGCGAAGAGTTTGAAAAAGCCATGGAGGAGCAGAAAAACCGTTCACGGAATGCCACGCAACTGGAAACGGGCGACTGGATTGAAATACGCCCATCGCTTGAAAGTGAATTTGTTGGTTATGATGCGCTGGAATCAGAGTTAAAGATATGCCGCTACCGGAAGGTCAAAGACAAAAAAGGTGAGTATTTTCAGCTGGTTTTTGATAAAACGCCATTTTATGCTGAATCTGGTGGTCAGATCGGTGATACAGGATGGATCGAAATCGAAGGAGTTAAACTGGAAATCTTCGATACCGTAAAAGAAAACGGACTCACTGTTCATCTTGCCAAAACGTTGCCGGCTGATCCTTCTGCCACTTTTACCGGACTAGTAAATACCTCCAAACAGCTGTCTACTGCAGGAAACCATACTGCTACCCACCTCCTTTATCATGCCTTGAGAGAGGTTCTGGGAACACACATTGAGCAAAAAGGCTCACTGGTTACTCCGGATTCACTGAGGTTTGACTTTTCTCATTTTCAGAAAGTTTCGGACGAGGAACTTGAGCAAGTTGAAAAGAGGGTGAACGAACTGATTCGCCATAATTCAGCACGTGATGAACGACGTGAAATGCCCATGGCAGATGCCGAAAAACTTGGTGCCATTGCCCTTTTCGGGGAAAAATATGGCGACAAGGTTCGTGTAATCAAATTTGGCGACTCGATCGAATTGTGCGGAGGCATCCATGTGACTGCAACCGGTGAAATTGGCCAGTTTGTGATTATTTCTGAAGGTTCAATCTCGGCCGGAGTGCGAAGAATCGAAGCCATCTCTGGAGAAAAGGCGGAAGCATTTCTCCGTCACAAGATGAAAACGGCCAAAGAATTGACCACACTTTTGAATAATCCTTCTGATTTGAAAGGAGCAGTTGAGCAACTGCTGCAAAAAGTGAGCGCCCTGAACAGTCAGATGGAGGCATTTAAAAAAGAAGCAGCATCCGGATTGAAAAAAGAGCTGCTCAAACAAATCACCAATGTCAATGGGATCAACTTCCTGGCAAGCAAACTGCCTGTTGATGATGCCGGAATCATCAAAGACCTTGCTTTTCAGTTAAATGGAGAGGTGGATAATCTGTTCCTGGTATTTGCTGCAGAGATAGAAGGAAAAGCATCAGTTCATGTGATGATAGCAGATAATTTAGTTAGGGAGAGAGGATTGCATGCCGGAAACATCATAAGAGAACTAGCCAAATTGGTCGACGGTGGCGGAGGCGGTCAGCCGTTCTATGCCAGTGCCGGCGGCAAGAATCCGAACGGAATTCCTGGTCTTTTGGAAAAGGCCAAAGAGATGATAAGTGAATAACGAAAAATGAATAGTGAATAACGAAAAGTGAATATCGAATAGTGGAAAGAATTTCATTGTTCACTATTCACTGATCACTGTTGGTTATTCGTTCAATGGATGACTACTACGCTAAATAACAATATCAACCGGGAACTGTCGATCGACCAGTTTCGTGGCTTTGCCATATTCGGAATGATCATGGTAAACTATCTGAACCATTTCGATGTGATTCCCGGAACTTTCAAGCATCCAAATTACGGGATGACTTTTGCAAATACCATCGCCCCCTTTTTTCTGATAGCTGTCGGAATGGGGATGAGAATTTCATTTGTCAGAATGGTTGCACGGAGCGGTTACAGGACAGCTTTGATACATTCCATCAAAAGATACCTGATTTTAATTTTTATCGGTTTTGTGCTCTATGGTCCCAATATTAAAATGGATATTTGGGATGCGCTGGTAGATATTGGTTTTGCCGGATTATTGGCTTTACCTTTCATTACCAGATCCAAATCAGTCAGAATAATAGCTGCTTTTTCATTTCTTATCATCTACCAGCTTCTATTTGTTTATACCGGATATGGTGTCTGGACGATGGCAAACAGCATTGATGGCGGTCCGTTAGGGCCCTTGAGCTGGGTCTCGATCCTGCTTTTTGGGACTGTTTTGTTTGATTTTCTGATTGAAAATAGCTCGAAGGATTTTATACGTTATACATTGATGTCAGGAATGATACTGATCATCCTCGGGTATCTGCTCTCTTTGCTTAAGCCTCAGGAGGTCTGGCAGTTTTCGCAGCGCAGTATGAGCATCGCTTATCCTATTCTTTCATCCGGAATAGGGTTTCTTACTTTCCTGATATTCTATTTTGTTAATGATATTTACAAAATTGAGATTCCTCATCTGACTGTTTTGGGCATCAATCCACTATTAATATATATTGTACAGAATATTCTTATCGATCTGCACGGATCAGTTCTTCCATCCGCTGCCCCGCTCTGGCAAGCGCTTTCCGGATTTATCATCATCTACCTGCTTTGTTATCTTGTTGCTCATTACCTGTGGCGCAACAAAATGTTGGTAAAGATTTAGTTTATTAAGACGAACGGCCTGTAACTTGAAAAATCCACTTTAACATTCGAAAGGTTCATTCTAAATAGCTTGAAAATAGCTGGAATTTCCTATCTGAATCAAGTACTTGTCTGAAATCACAATTTCCAGATATCAATAATATTTACATTTAGCGCAAAAATTATATCATGGAAGTAAAACGCACGTTCGATCTTTTGGAGCATTGTCTCTTGAATGTACCCCGCGAAGATGCAGTAGCAGGGAAACAGGGAAATACCTGGGTTACATACAGCACTGCTGAATTCGCCAGAAAGGCAGAATTGCTGGCTTATGGGTTATTGTCTCTGGGCATTCAAAAAGGGGACAGGGTATCGACCGTTAGCGGTAACAGACCAGAGTGGAGCTTTGTAGATATGGCCCTTTCTATGACTGGAGCAGTGCATGTGCCTGTTTATCCGACGATTAGCGAAGATGAGTACAGCTATATTTTCAACCATGCAGAGATTCGCTTTTTATTTATATCGGACGAAAAGCTTTATAATAAGCTTTCCCCGGTAGTGGTTGAGGTCGTAAGTATGGAGAAAATATTTACATTCAATGAGGTGCCGGGAGCAGAACACCTATCTGTACTTTTGGCTTTGGGAGAGAAAAATGAAGAAACTCTTCGTTCCAAACTGACATCAATTAAAAATGGGATCCTTGAAGAGGACATGGTGACCATGATCTATACCAGTGGCACTACAGGTGTTCCCAAAGGAGTCATGTTGTCGCACAAAAATCTTGTTTCCAATTTCGAAACTTGCTCCCACCATTTTGCCCTTGGATTAGGGCACCGTTCCATCTCATTTTTGCCCCTCTGTCATATTTTTGAACGTACGGTAAACAATGTCTTCATGTACCGGGGAATTGGGATCTATTATGTGGAGAGCCTTCCGCAGATAGTGCAATCCATCAAGGAGGTTAAGCCGCATATATTTACGGCTGTTCCACGTTTGATGGAAAGTGTATATGACGGGATTATGGCCAAAGGAAAATTGCTGACAGGTATCAAATTTAAGCTATTCTTTTGGGCGGTCGATTTAGGTAAGGATTTTGCATTTAATCAGAAGGTTGGTCTTGTAAAAAGAATAAAAATGGCCATAGCCGACAAACTGATTTACTCCAAATGGCGTGCCGGATTGGGAGGGAATATCCAGCTGATTGTATCGGGTGGAGCACTTTTGCAATCACGTATTGCCAGGGTATTCAGTGCCGCCGGACTGACTGTTCTTGAAGGTTATGGTTTGACTGAAACTGCCCCAGTCATAGCAGTTAGCAATGCTGTGACAGGAGAAATCAAGATAGGTACCAATGGTCCGGTCATCAAAGGAGTTCAGGTAAAGATTGCTGCAGATGGGGAGATCCTTGCCAAAGGACCAAACCTGATGATGGGTTACTACAAGGAGCCCGGATTAACCAGTGAAGTAATCGATGCCGACGGATGGTTCCATACCGGTGATGTTGGAATGCTTGACGAAGGGAAATTTCTTAAAATTACAGACAGGAAAAAAGAGATTTTTAAACTTTCAGGTGGTAAATATATTGCGCCACAACTGATTGAAAACAAACTGAAAGAATCTGTTTTGATCGAACAGGCCATTGTTATTGGGAACAATGAAAAATTTGCAAGTGCCCTGATTTCTCCAAGCTTCATCTATTTGCACGAATGCTGTCAGGAAAATAAAATTCTTTTTATCGATAATGCGGATTTGATTTCACAGCCTAAAGTGATTGCAATGTTCCAGGCAGAGGTGAAGGAAGTTAACAAAACACTCGGTCTTCATGAGGAAATCAAGCGCTTCAGGTTGGTGGCCGACTCCTGGTCTGCACAATCAGGAGAGCTCTCTCAAACCCTGAAATTAAAGCGAAAAGTTGTCGAAAGTAAATACAGTGACATAATCGAAGAGATTTTTGCTGCTTCCAGAGAGGATTGATTGTTAAAAGATATATTTTTGCCCCGTTAGTCTCTGGATTTTAACTTTTCGAATTTAATATTTGATCCTTCTATGGATAAAATCTTAGTAACGGGTGCGACCGGTAATGTCGGTCTATCGACAGTCCGTTTCCTGCTCAACCAAAAAGCGCGGGATTTTGAGGTAGTGGCAGCTGTGAGAAATATCGAGATTGCACAAAAACAGGATGGAATTGAAGGGGCTCATTTGGTGAAGTTTAATTTTGATGAGCCGGCAACCTACGCAGCTGCACTTAAGGGAGTTAATAAATTACTGTTAATCAGGCCTAATCAGTTCTCTGACGTATCAAAACATATTTTTCCTTTTCTTGATCAGGTCGAAAAATCCGGTGTCAAACACATTGTTTTTGTCTCCATTGTCAGAGCCGAACGAAACAGGGTGTTTGCCAACCACCGGATTGAGACGCACCTGAAAAAGATGAACATCCCCTATACTGTTGTTCGTCCATCCTTGTACATGCAAAATCTGGTAACTTTGCACAAACAGGAAATTAAACAGAACGACCGCTTGTATATTCCTGCCGGGGCGGGAATGGTCAACTACATCGATACCAAAGATGTTGC
>CAIRSO010000728.1 GCA_903881215.1 uncultured Bacteroidia bacterium | reverse complement strand
AGTTTAGGGGATAAAAGACCTATTCTTCGTCAAAAACGATTGTAGGGCATCCAGTTAGCTTCCTCTGAGGGACGCAGCAAAATCAGAGTTTGGATTGGAAGTTTGTTTTACGATCCATGGAAAAGCGATGCACTATTTATTTGAGTCGTTTTTCAGAATTGGCAAAACAGTAAAATGCGTGTAGTCATACATATTTCAACAAAAAAATCATCTTCAATATTTATTCAAAAGAAAAGGTGAAGATGCAAAAAGTTTTATCCGCAATTAGCTCAAGCGAACTTTTGTAAGTGATATGTTGGTGTGCGGGATTGAATTTGCAACGGTATCTGAATACGTTGACCAAAAAAGACCCAAAAACAACATGAAGTATGACTTTAGGAACAAAGAAAAAAGAAAGATGCAACAAAAATGTTTTATATTCTTTATCACATTTTTGAATTTACAATTGGTGGGAATGGGGCAGGGTTGGCAGGATGATTAGTCTCTATAAAAGGGTCGCATGAATCACTGACGACAACTCCCAATGCTGTAATTCAATCAAAAACGCTTCGAGTACTTATCTGAGAAGTACATATGGTTCGGAGAAGTGACTTAGAATGCTCCGGTTGTCATCTCTTCAAATCCAGTGACCTATATGGAATATGATGACTACAAAGGAGCGACTTTTGGCACCCTGATTCACAACGAGTGAACGGCTCGAACCTGGACGCCAAGGGATAAATTAGCCCTATTTGGCGGAGAAAATAATTCTAGGGCTTCCTGTGGGCTTCCGGTAAACGTTTCGTTAGCCGACCCAATTAGAACTAGTCTGCATGAGTGCCGGTGCGGATCAACAGTTACTCATGCTTCCTTTATTCTTCCATCGCTTTCTTGAACTCTTCCATGCTATTCACGGTCTGCATCCCAACGTCATTCACTGCGTCCTGGATGGCCTGTCTGGAAACTTCATTGGGAATTTCCACATGACTTATAAATTCAGCGTAGCCAATGTCGTAGTTTTTTGCAAACGCAGGATTGCTTGCTTTGCGTTTTTCAATGTACGCTTGTAAATCGCTCGTTTTTATCTCCTTAATAAAAAACGCCGGACGACTGAAGTGTTTTTTATTCATTATGCCATCACGTAAACGTGAACTTCTTTATTAAGCCTCTCGCCCAAACTGTCTTTTTCTACTTCAATGTCATAGTTGGTCTGTAAGTTAATCCAGAACCGCTCAGACATTCCAAAAAACCTAGACAATCGAAGCGCGGTATCCGGGGTTATTCCTCGAGTACCGTGTACAATCTCGTTGATCCGCCTTGGGGGAACACTGATATCTTTGGCCAACTTATATTGACTAATCTTCATTGGTATAAGAAATTCTTCCAGCAGTATTACGCCGGGGTGTGTAAGGGGAATTTTTTCAGTCATTTTTTGCTCCTAGTGATAATCCGTTAACTCTACGTCGCAGGCGTCATCGTCAATCCAGTAAAAACAGATCCGCCATTGGTCGTTGATCCTGATACTGTGTTGTCCTTCTCGATCTCCGTGTAATTGTTCCAAACAATTTCCAGGAGGGACCTTCAAGTCATCCAATTTTCCAGCAACATTGATAAAGTCTAATTTTCGTTTTACAAGAGCCTGAATCTCGTGTGGTCGCTTGCGCGAAAACTGCCGATTGAATATTTTTTGAGTCTCTTTGTCTGCGAAGGTCTTAATCATTAAACCAATAATAACGGTTCTCGTTATTATTGTCAAGGGGTTGATATAACTTAGCGCCATTAGCTTACAGCCACTGGTTCACTATATTGAATTTACAATTGGCGGGAGTGGGGCAGGGTTGGCAGGATGAATAGTCTCTATAATAGGGTCGCACGAATCACTGACGACAACTACCAATGCTGTAATTCAGATCAAAAACGCTTCGAATACTTATCTGAGAAGGGCTTGGGTTTCGGAGAAGTGACTGAGAATGCTCCGGTTTTCATCCCCTTAAATCCATTGACTTAGATGGAATATGATAAATACAAAGGAGGGACTTTTGGCACCCTGATTCACAACATGTGAACGGCTCGACCCCGGACGCCAGGTGGATTTATTGAAGACCACAGAGTTTCCTCGCAGCCAAGCATGCCAGCCCAGGTAGCCACCATGCCCTTGTGGCTTCGTCTGGTGCCAATCTACCAGATCGTTTCCAGATCGTAATGTTGAATATTTTCATCTTTTGTCACAAGCGGCATGTATTCCGCTTGACTTTGGGCAATCAACATGCGGTCAAATGGGTCATTGTGGTATGGAGGTAATTCATACACACGCAGGGAATGACTGATTTGTATTGGTAAATGCCGAAAACGATACAAGCTCATACGACTAGTAATATATTGCGCTGGTTCTTCCGGCAGAATAAGCTTTCCTTTTGTAGTTTTAATGACAATTTCCCAAACGCTGGCCGCGGAAAGAAAGACCTCATTCTGACCATCTGAGATGATCTCTTTGGCGCGCAGT
>CAIRSO010000727.1 GCA_903881215.1 uncultured Bacteroidia bacterium | reverse complement strand
TGATCTTCGACATGACCTCATAATTTCTCTTAAGCAAAAATTGACGCAGACCGGTGGTGGAAAAATTGGTTTTAACAAGTACCGGATCAATGTCATTCTCCCGGGTACCTTCATAATAATAGACGGCATTATTTTTTCCCAACAAAATGGTAATAGCTCTGGAAGCTTTGATGGTGGTTTGCTCCTCTTCAGAATTTTTCTCCTTCGAAGGCAAGGCAATTTCCATCGTCTGAGGTTTGTTCAGGGTCGTTGCCAGCATGAAGAAGGTAATCAACAAAAAACCCAGGTCTACCATCGGGGTAAAGTCAACCCGGGTGGAGAGTTTTTTGGTTCGTCGTCTCTTTGGACCTTTTCTATGATGCTGAGTTAATTCGGCCATCTGTTCTTATTGTTTTAATTCCAGATCTGCAGAAGTTTCCAGGGTAGTAATCAGGTTGTATCTGTTTTCATTTAATCCCTGAAGCGTTCCCAGTAATTTCTTTATCATTGGGTACGGTGTGGCTTGATCAGCCTTGATGGCAATTCGGAATTCCTTGTTGATGCTTCGCGCCGTGCTTACCCAATTTTTTAATTGATTGTCAATCGAGTCACATGGGATACCCGGAGCAAAGACCTCTGCATCTCGCTCCTCCGGTTTCAGGGAAAGAAATGATTTCATCTGACCGATAGGCAATCCAAAACTGTTGATCAGACTGAATTCTTTCAATTCGGCCTGGCTAAAAGTGATGTTGTAAGTTGCTCCCATTTTCTCCAGCATGGAAGTGCGGTTTTCCTGTCCGTCGATGCCAAAAAAAAGTTTTCCCTGGGCATTTACCAGAATCAGCATAATGTTTCGTTCGGGAATTTTTATCTCTGATATTGAAGAGGGAGTAGAAACAGAGGTAGCCTCTTTTTTTGTAAAATTGGAAGTCAGCATGAAGAAAGTGAGCAGTAAAAATGCCACATCGCACATCGCGGTCATGTCGACTACTGTACTCTTTCTTGGTATTTTTACTTTAGGCATTTTTTCTGATCACCAATTTTTTACAACGATTTCTCACATTCTTTCTCTACTGCATTCTGACTCGACAGTCACCCCTCGGCTACGCTCGGGGACCGGTGCGTTTTCCATCTTCCCATCATCTCATCTTTCAACTCTCAACTCTCAACTTCTCAGTGTTTCGCTGCAAACGTCTGCGCAATGCTGTACCCTGCCTCATCAATGGCATAAGTCAGCTTGTCAATCCTTGTTGTGAAGTAACCGTAAGCAACCATCGCCAGGGCTGCTGATCCGATGCCGAAAGCGGTGTTGACAAGGGCTTCAGAAATACCGGTCGCAAGCGCCACAGAATCGGGAGCTCCGGCATTGGCCATGGCAGCAAATGAGCGAATCATTCCCAAAACAGTTCCCAATAATCCCATCAGAGTGGCCAAAGAAGTGATGGTGGCCAAGGCAGGCAAATTTTCCTCCAGACTTGGCAGTTCAAGAGAGGTTGCCTCTTCAATGTTTTTTTGGATATCCAGTATTTTCTGCTCTTTGGTCATAATCTTGTCATTCTCCATTTGTTCGTATTTGTCGAGTGTGGATTTCGCTACACTGGCAACAGAACCTTGAACCCGGTCACATTCAGCCTTGGCACCTTTGATATCATCAGCAGCAAGATAGACTTTCAGTTTTGCCACAAACTTTACAGGCGGGAGATTCCCGTACGCTTTTTTGATGGTGTAATATCTTTCCAATGAAAAGGTTAAAACAATAATAAGTAGAGTCATTAAAATGGGAACGATGTATCCGCCTTTGTAAATCATACCAAGATAATTACCCTGCATAGGATTGTTCACGGAGCTGTTTCCCTGGAAATTTGAAGGCGCTCCCATGACAAAAAAGTACACGAATAACGAAATCACAAAAGCGATTGGGATGACCAATGTGACGAATAGATTTTGAAATTTTGCAAATCCTGATTGTGCTTCCATCTTTCAAAAATAGAGAATTATATTAATTATTTTAAAGGTAAAGATCTCTTTTCCCACCTTGAATATAGCCGTAATCCTCACGAAATCTGGCTAGAAGGTGAGGTTTTTGCTGAAAATAGGTTGAATTTTCAATTTCCTCCAACTCTTTCTTAATCAGCTCTTCTCCTATGATTTTTGTCTCAGGAGATGCATAATCATTGAGGTATTCACGGTAGGTTAGAACGGCATTGAGCTTGCAATATTTGCTTTCTATACAATGACTTAGCATTCCCATGATGGTCTCTCCCGTTCGGCCACACCTGTATCCTGCTGTGCAGAAGGAGGATATATAGCCGAGCTTACCAACCTCCTGAATCACAGCATCCAGGTCGCGCGGATCGCCGATGGTGAACTGCTTATTGTCTTGATTAAACTCCATTTTCTGGTCACTGTAGGCCCCTATTCCAATTCGGGTCGAGGCATCGGTTTGAGTGCATCCCAGTTGTAGAACTTCCTGTTTGATGGCAGCTTTTTCCCTTGCTGTCACGATCAATCCTGCTGTTGGAACCGAAAGCCGAAGTACGGCAACCAATTTTTTGAAATTTTCGTCTGAAACATTGAAGTCCGAATTGTTGCTTAACCAGGATCCGGAGGCAGGGGTCATGCGGGGGAAGGATATGGTATGCGGTCCGATGCCAAAATGACGCTCAAGATCCAGCGTGTGGTGCAGCAATCCCATTACTTCGAATTTCCAGTCATACAATCCGAACAAGGCTCCGATGGCAACATCATCCACTCCGGCTTCAATGGCACGGTGCAGGGCATAAAGACGCCAGCGGTAATTGCCTTTCAGTGTGTTGGACGGATGGACTTTTGCAAATGTTTCGCGGTGATAAGTTTCCTGAAATACCTGATACGTTCCGATGCCGGCTTCTTTCAACTTTTTGAGTTTGGCCATTTCCATGGGAGCCGCATTGATGTTCACGCGGCGGATGTTCGTGGGCTGACCTGATTTTGGTGCGACATCGCTTACTGAATACACTGCTTTGATGCAGTCCACCATGTAGTCCACATCCGTGGAAGGATGTTCCCCAAAAACCAATATCAACCGCTTGTGACCTTCCCGCAAAACAGAAATCGTCTCCTGCTTAACCTCCTCCATCGTAAGTATTCGTCTTACTTCCAGATTATTGGCCTCGCGGAAACCGCAATATGCACAATTGTTGACACAATGATTGGCACAATAAAGGGGAGCGAAAAAGACAATTCGATTGTCGTACACCTTCCTTTTTACTTCAAGGGCCGTCTTGTTGATCTCCTGCCACAACTCAGCATCCTTGACTTGCAGCAGGGCTGCTGTCTCGTCAGGATTGAGTGTTGTAATTGAAAGTGATTTTTGTAAAATATCCCTGATAAATGCAGGATCCGGATCAGATTGACGTTTCAGTACCGAAAATATGGACTGATCATCAATGTAATCTTTGCCATTAATCAGGTATTTATCTATCTCTTCGTCTTTTACAATTCCTTGTTTCCAATCTTTAATTCCAGCAACTCCCATGATGTAATTTTGAACTGCAAATATACTGCAAAAAGAGTTCCCAGACTAGGTTCTTTCCCTTTCTTGATAGGATGTATGTAAAAGTTTATGGGATAATTCACCCAATGGTTCTCCAAGAAAATCTTTGTAGATTTTTATCACTTCAGGATTTTCGTGCGATTTTCTGATTGGCTTACCAAGGTCTTCCGCATAAATGGCAGCAGCACGTTTCTTTCTTATTTCGAAATTCGTAGGAATAGGCTGTCCGCCTCCTCCAAGGCATCCTCCCGGACAAGCCATTACCTCTAGAAAATGAAAATCTGCTGTTCCTTCTTTGATCATATCCATCGCTTTTTTGGCGTTGGTCAGGCCATGGGCTACCGCATATTTAAGTTCGACACCTTCAAGGAATTTCCATTCTTCAACAGTGTTTTCAATCATGACGCTACTGAATTTGACTCCATCCATTCCCCTGATTGGCAGTACTGCCAGATTCTTGAAAGGGATCTCCCTGCCTGTCACAATTTCATACACAGTTCTCAGGGCCGCTTCCATCACACCACCGGTAGCACCAAAAATTACAGCTGCTCCGGTTGATTCGCCCATCAGACGGTCAAACTCCATCTCTTCGAGTTGATTAAAGCTTATTCCGGCTTGTTTGATCATAATTGCCAACTCGCGTGTGGTCAGCACATAATCAACATCACGGTAGCCACTGTCGTGCATTTCTGTTCTGGCTGCTTCAAATTTTTTGGCGGTACAAGGCATAACTGAGACAGAGACAATTTTCCTTGGTTCGATGTTACGGGCTTTTGCATAGTAGGTTTTTAGCAAGGCTCCAAACATCTGCTGTGGTGATTTGCAGGTTGATAAGTTGGGCAGATATTCAGGATACATGTGTTCGATGTATTTAATCCATCCAGGAGAGCATGAGGTTGCCATAGGTAAGGCCACGGTTGCATCCTTGTTTACAAGGGCTTTTTTAAGCCGGCCTAATAGTTCTGTTCCCTCCTCAATGATGGTCAGATCAGCAGTAAAATCGGTGTCTAAAACTGCATCGAAGCCAAGCCTCTTGAGAGCTGCAACCATTTTCCCCGTTACCCTTGTGCCAACCGGATAACCCATCTCTTCTCCCAGGCCAATTCTGACGGCTGGTGCTGTCTGAACTACGACATGCAAATCAGGATTGGAAATGGCATCCCAGACCTCTTCAATATAATTTTTTTCAACCAAAGCACCGGTAGGACAGCGATTGATACACTGACCGCAATTGGTACATACCACATCGTTCATGGATTTTTCGTAGAAGGTCGAAATCTTCATCTCATGACCTTTGTAAGCAACTGAAAGTGCATTGACCCCCTGAAGTTCCTCACAGGTTCTCACGCAACGCTGACATCTGATACACTTGCTGTCATCCTTTACAATACTCGGAGAGAAACTGTCGATGGTGTGTTTCTTCTCTTTGTAAAGCTCGATAAAATCCTGGGTCATGATCTTGTACTCAGATGCCAGATGTTGCAATTCACACAAGCCATTTTTGTAACATTTGGTACAATCAGAATTGTGCTCTGAGAGCAGCAACTCAATAATATGTTTTCTGCAGTTCCTTACTTTCAGACTATTTGTTAGAATATCCATCCCCTCTTCGCAAGGTGTGGCACAAGCTGCAGCCAGTCTTTTCTGACCGGTGACTTCCACCATGCAAACCCTGCAATTGCCAGCTACGCAGATATCCTGATGGTAACAAAGTGTGGGAATGACCACATTGATTTTTTTTGCTGCATCCAGGATCATGGTATCTTCGGGTACATCAACAGATATTCCGTTGATGGTTATATGAATTGTTTCAGCCATAATTTTCAAATTTTCAAATTTTCACATTTTTCAAATTT
>CAIRSO010000726.1 GCA_903881215.1 uncultured Bacteroidia bacterium | reverse complement strand
GGAGGAGTTAATTTCCAAAATGGAACTCCATGATCATTTCATCATTGACTACGAAATAGAATTCAGATTGAGTTTGTTTTCAAAGGGAAAATACTCTGAGATTGAAGATTTAGATGGTAATCCATTCTTTAACTATGAACCATTACTACTTTGCTTTCACAAAAGGAATGAAAATTGTACTCAACAAGATATTGATGATTACAAAGACTCCCTCAAATCAACCAATTACAATGACCATCCAATTGGTCATCCCCTTCATTCCCAGCATCACCATTTACTACTTCATGATTTAGAAGATCATACAATCTTGGCATGGCAGGATATTAATGACATAGATGAAATCTGGTTTGAGGTGGTATTAAATGTTCAGAATATTTCTGACGTAAATCTTAGCGCATGAAATTTCAACAACCAATGCACAAATCATTTTCAATCATGCTATTTATATATAAGGATGAATGGGTTAGACTAACAGTATATCTCTCATTTAGCTTAGGTTACATTTTTATCAAAGGTTACGAGTCAAATCGTGGCGAAAAAACTTCTAATATATTCAACGCATCGTTCACTCACCAAATTTCTATATCCCATGAAAACTTCGATGATTTTTGTCAAGCGTTAAAACTAAAAACCAATAGTAGGGACAATATCTGCGACACATTAAGAGAAAAGTTTAGTGGCAGATTAGGTCTCCAGTTATTAAGCGAGTACCTGAAGGGTCATGGAGTAAAATTTGGTGAATACATCCACGACAAAAGTGATGATTAAACATTTATGAACTTAAATGTTTATGGGTTCTCATAGCACTTAATACAATATTAAACGAATATTTTTCAATTCGTTTTTCAGCGACACATCTTGTCTTTCCCTGCCTGTAGTTTTGTTTATGAAATTATTCACCAAAATAAAAAGGAGGTACTAAAATGGCAACAAGAAATGAATTGCAATCTTTTGAAGAAGAATTCTTTAAAAGGATTAGAGAACATGATGCTTGGAAAAATATTTCTAGGGACACTAGCTTTAATTGGACTGAGAAGCTTATTGAACGAAATGCTGAAAAATTGGACTGGACAGAATTTTGCGGAAATCAAAGCATTCGTTGGACAGAGGAACTTATTGAAAAATTTAAATCAAGAATTGACTGGAATGCCTTATCCAAAGCAATACTCAGAAGTGGCAGGAGTGGAGCAAAACCAAATGATTGGAACATCATCAAAAAATTTGAATCCTATTGGAATTGGAAAATCCTTTCTGACAATGCAAATGATATACCTGTTAGTATTTTAGAACAATTTATCGACAAATGGGATTGGAAAGAACTAATTGATAACAGAGATATTCCTTGGTCATTTGAATTATTTGAAAAATTCAAACGATATATCCCTGTTTCAGATTTCGACACTTTAAAATGTTCTTCCTTATGGAATAGGCTTGTGGAAATTGAGCAACAAATAATTGTTGGGAAAATCCTTGGCGAAAACTGATTAACCTTGCCTAAATGTTAAAACCGACAGAGACATTATTGCCTGTCGGTTTTTTTTAATTGTGCTATAGCTTGCTTAACTTCAAATGACAAGAATCTGTAAAATCGTTCTCTTCTGGTCGAGTTTAATTCTTGTTCAGCAAGAGAAGTGACAGCCTTTTTACCAGCATCAAATAATTGTTGTAAAGTGAAGTCTCCTTTGGCTAATTCATCGCCAATGGCAATTAAAATGAAAATCTCAGAATCTTCAACAAGCTTGGCGATTGAATCACTATTTCCATTCCTAACTTCCTCTAGAAAATTGGTCACTCCATCATTTAAATGGTGCTTTTCAGAAGCCACTTTTATCAATGCTTGAAGTTCAGTATTTTCAAAATCGCTACCCACCGAATCTACAACAGATGAAATTTTAAGATGTCTCATTTCAATACGTACTATTTGCTAGTGAAGTAATTTTGTTGGAATATTAGAGAACTAGCAGATTTTAAAATGCTGATGTAATAAGAGCATATTCAAAAGACGACAAGTACTTTCTTGAAGTTTTCACCATCTCCTAATGTAAAATCAGTTCTGTGAGTGTCCAAGTAAGTTGTTAGCCTATCCAGCTTATTAATAACATAGACCATTCCCGATATACTCTGAACATCTTCAAGTGGTTGGTCACTGAAAT
>CAIRSO010000725.1 GCA_903881215.1 uncultured Bacteroidia bacterium | reverse complement strand
TTTTTTCTACATTAAGAAAAAACTTAACCGTTAAAGTATAATAGTCCCCAAATTTGCAACATTCATCACCTCTCTTTGAATGCCAACTTCAAGATACATTTTAGATTTCAATAGCTTGAAATTCCTTTTGTTGTTGATAAGTATTAATGTTTTTCTAGCCTTTTCGATAATCTATCTTTTTCTAAACGAAGGATTATATTACCAATCATTTGGTGAGCAACTTGCAGTTGATAGGATAGATAAAATGTTTGGTGATTTTCAAAAGTGGCGATGGATAGGTTACTTATTCATTCCTATTGCTGTTTTGATACGTGTTAGTTTTACTGCAATTTGTCTGTACATCGGATGCTTTATAGCGAACAGTCAGATTAGGTTCAGAGTGTTATTTACATTATCCCTGTTGGCGGATTTTGTTTTCGTATTGGCCGGAATCGCAAAGCTTGTAATACTTATCTTTTTCAAGGATGTGAGCAAACTTGATGATCTTCAGTTTCAGCCGTTGTCTTTTTTGGAATTGTTTCCAAAAAACACCATTGAGAAGATGTTTATCTATCCCTTTTCGTTGCTGAGCGTTTTCGAACTGTTGTATTGGCTGGTTCTTGCCTGGTTGTTGTCAGGGTTGCTCGAAAAGTCATTTGGCAACTCTTTGAATAGGGTAGCATCTTCATATGGGGTAGGTCTTTTGCTTTGGGTTTTGTTCGTGATGTTCTTAACGGTAAACCTTACTTGATGAAAAAATGGGCTGGTTATCTGGTTGTATTCGCATTGCTGGCAATAGGGAGTTGGCTGGTTACAAAGACCTTCCAATCCTACCAAATGAAGAAGGCAGCAACAGGAAAAATTCAAACGTTGCAGCATAGTTGTTTCGAATCGCTTCACGGAGCGCAAATCTGTTTGGATGGGTTCAATCCTAACCAACCAACGGTAATTATATATTTTAACCCCGAGTGCGAGCATTGCCAATACGAAGCAACAGAAATTGGAAGGCAACCCAAACGTTTCGCGAAAACCAATATGATTCTTATCACACCCGATGACTCAACAAAAAGGATTGAAGCTTTTGCAGATAAGTACAAGCTTTGGCAAGTAGATAACCTGGTCATTCTTTTTGATAGGAATGGTCAGTTCAAGAAACAGTTTGGCACTTCCGTAGTGCCTTCCGTCTTTATTTCTGGCGCCAACAAGCGGTTGCTGAAACAATTTAGCGGGGAGGTAAAAATGGAGGCAGTGCTGAAGATTATTGATGGCAAGGAAAAACTATGAAAGAACTTAACCTGATCAAAAAAACCTTCACCAAACAATATAGCCAGTTTTACTGCGGACTGGCCTGTCTGACCTCCATTGTCAAATACCATGGCGGGGAGATCACCCAGGAGAAACTTCGGGAGACCAGCGGCACTACCCTGCAGGGCACCAGCCTGCTGGGGCTTTACCAGTCGGCCCAAAAGCTTGGATTCTTGGTTAAGGGGTACGAAGCCGATTTTGAGAACCTGAAAAAGATGGAAGTGCCTGTTATCCTTCATATTCTGAAGGAAGGGAACCTGGAGCATTATGTAGTTTGTTATGGATACGATGCTGGCCGGTTTACCATTGGTGATCCTGGCATCGGAATTTTAGAATACTCGGAAGAAGAGCTGGAAGCCGTCTGGAAGTCAAAAGCGATGCTCGTTCTCACTCCCGGCGTAGGCTATAAAAGAAAGAAGACAGAGTTGAAAAACCAGTGGAACTGGATCAAGGGGTTAATCAAAGAGGATGTTCCTGTGCTTTCGGTCGCGGCCCTGATGGGGGTGGTATTGTCTGTCCTCGGACTGGCAGTGGCTATCTACACCCAGAAACTGATCGATAAGATCTTGCCTTCGGGAGACCGGGAATTTCTGTTCAAAAGTCTGGCAATTTTTGTCGCCATTCTGCTGGCCAGGGCTTTCATCGGGTACATCAGGGGCATCATGCTGATCAGGCAAAGCAAGGAGATGAACATCAGGGTGGTCTCCTCCTTTTTCGGGAAGCTACTTCTCCTCTCTTCCAGTTTTTTCGACAGCACCTCCACGGGCGATATGATTGGCCGACTGAACGATTCGCAACGAATTCAGCGGGTAGTTATTAGCCTGAGCAGCAATATCCTGATCGATGTACTGGTGATCATTTCCTCCCTGGCCTATATTTTTATGCTCTCCCTGTCCACAGGAATGATCACACTGTTGTCAATCCCTGTTTTTGGCCTGCTGGCCTGGAGATACAACAAGAGGATCATTAACAAGCAACGTGAGGTGATGCAAACCTACGCAATGACCGAGAGTAAATACATTGATACCATCCAGGGCATCAGGGTCATCAAATCGGGCAACAAGGAATCACTTCTGGCCAAATCGGTGCAGGTTGTCTACAATTTCTTCCAGGAAAAGTCCTATGAGCTCGGACTACTTGGCAACAAAATCAACTTGTGGGCGCAGGCCGGAAGTGTGATCCTTCTTTCCGGGGTGATCGCCTGGGCCTCCTTTCTGGTTTTGGGAGAAGAGCTGCTTTTGGGTCAGATGATGGCCATTGTCTCTATTGCCGGGAGCCTGGTCACCTCCGTGATCAACACGGCCATGGCCAACATCCAGTTTCAGGAGGCCAAAATTGCCTTCGAGCGCATGTACGAATTCTCTGCCGCCGAGCCGGAGTATGTGGCTGAAGGGCCTGCTCAGCGGGAGTTTGTGGATATCCAAACCCTGGAGTTAAAAGGGCTAAATTTTCGGTTTCCTGGCAAAAGCCTTTTGCTTAAAGAAATCAACATGAAATTTGAAAGGGGCAAAACCGTCACCATCTTTGGCGAGATCGGGTGTGGCAAGAGTACCCTGATGGCCGTTCTCCAAAGATTTTATCCTTTCGAGTCTGGGCAAGTATGCATCAATGGTTCTGATTGGTCTTCCATGCCAGTGCCGGAATGGAGAAATCACATAGCGGTGGTTTCGCAGCAGGTGAAACTCTTCAACGGCACCATCCTCGAGAATATCTGTCTGGAAGAGAAACCCGATGTGCAACAGGTTGTTGATTTCTGCAAGGAATCAGGCCTCGACCCGTTTATCAGGGAGTTTCAGCAGGGGTATGCCACCATTGTTCATGAGAACAGCACCAATCTTTCGGGTGGGCAGCAACAACTGATTGCCCTGGCCCGCGCCATTTACCAGAAGCCGCAGGTCCTGTTGCTGGATGAAGCCACTGCTGCCATGGACCGTCGTTCGGAGCAGTTTGTCCTGAAACTTTTGCAGAAAAAAAAGAGGGAGATGATGGTCATTTTTGTCACGCACAGGGTTCAGCTGGCACGACATACAGATTATATTTACGTCATTGAAAAGAAGCATATAGTTGATTCCGGTACCCACGAAGAGATTGTTGTTCGCAATAGTTTATACCGGGAGGCATTTGAAGAGATTGTATTGGCCTGAATTTTGACCGCTTCTTTCAGGATGCTTTTGAATCTGGATTTTGCGGTTGTTATGTAATTAAATTTGATTCTGAAGACCAATATAAATAGATCATTTCCATTTTGACTGGAAGAATGATTAGTTTTGGTTATGATTTGAAAACACAGTTATGATAGATAGTTGTACTTAAATTTTTATTCAGATGAGACGAAAAAGTTATTTTTTGGTTTTTTGTTCAATGTTCCTGTTGCTTCCATCATTTGCGATCTCTGCACAGGCCCAGCCGATTGCACCGGATCCAACTTTCCGAATCGGTAAACTGCCGAATGGGATGACCTATTACATCAGGCACAACGAAGAGCCAAAGGAGCGGGCCAGTTTTTACATTATTCAGAATGTAGGAGCACTACTTGAGAATGACAGCCAGAACGGCCTCGCGCACTTTCTGGAGCACATGGCTTTCAATGGTACCAAAAATTATCCTGACAAAGGAATAATCAGTACGCTCGAAAAGCATGGTGTTCAGTTTGGACGCAACATCAACGCTTACACTGCTTTTACTGAAACAGTATACAACATGAGTGATGTGCCGGCTACCCATCCAGGATTGGTGGACTCCTGCCTGCTCGTTTTGCACGACTGGTCACATTACCTCACACTGTCTGACAAGGAGATCGATGCCGAGCGTGGTGTCATCGTTGAGGAATGGCGTACCCGTCGGACCGCCCAATTCAGGATGCAGCGCGCCATGTTCCCGGTACTTTTCAAAGATTCGAAATATGCGGTTCGCGACATCATTGGTGATTCATCCATCATCAAGCATTTCAAATATGAAACCCTGCGCAATTTCTATCACGACTGGTACAGAACAGATCTTCAGTGTATTGCTGTTGTAGGCGATATCAATGTAGATGCAGTAGAGAAATCTATCAAGGCTCAGTTTACTTCAATCCCGGCCGTTGAAAAACCACTTCCACGAGGCGATGATGCCATTCCTTACCACAAGGATACCCGTTTCGTACAGATCAAAGACAAAGAATCTACCTCCTATTCTGTCAATGTTTATATCAAACATCCTGCACCAAAACCAGCAGCGAAGGACATGGCCTACTACCGTGATATGTACGCTGTTCAGCAGTTGTTTAATGCTATGGTGAGCACCCGTATCACTGAATTGCTTCAAAAAGGGGTACCTCCTTTTACCATGGGAAGTGTCAGTTTTGGCGGATTTGTCAGGGGATACAACGTGATGTCTATTTCTGCTACGGCCAAGCCGGATCAGGAGGATGTTGCCTTGAGAGCTATTTACACAGAAGCCCAACGACTTGTTCGTTATGGTTTCACTCCGGGTGAAGTTGAGCGGGCCAAAGTAAACCTGCTTTCGCAAACTGAAACTCGCTGGAAACAAAGAGATAAGATTAGCAATGACACGTATGTCAACGATATCCAGTCGCATTTTTTGGCCAATGAGCCACTTACTTCGATAGATTTTGACTGGCAGATGCTACAACAGATTCTCCCGACGGTAACGACGGAGGAGCTTTCTGCCAAAGCCAAACAGTGGATTGTGCCAGAAAACAGGGTGATCATCGCCATGGGACCTGATAAGGAAAATGCCAAAATACTTTCAGAGGCCGAAGCGCTTGCCATCCTCAAGGAAGTGGAAGCTTCAGATATCAAACCCTACGAAGACACCAAAGTCAGCTCAAGTTTGATCGACAAGCCGCTGAAAGGTTCACCGGTTGTCAAGACGACACCACTGCCGCAGTTTAAAGCTGTCGAATGGACATTGGCCAACAAAGCCAAAGTGGTCTATCGTTTGGCTGATTATGAAAAAGACAACATCGCCATTCGCGGATTTAGTCCTGGTGGTAACTCACTCTTACCGGTTGACCAGTTAGCCTCTGCCATGATGATGGCTCAGTTCATGGGTATGTTTGGAGTAGGTGATTTTGATGCCACCACGCTGAAAAAGATGCTGACAGGTAAAATTGTCAGCCTTAACGCAGGGCTTTCCGAACTGAACGAAACTGTTGCCGGCCAGGCCGCTCCGAAAGATTTTGAAACCATGCTTCAATTATTGTATCTCCAGTTTGAAAAACCACGCTTTGACAAAGAGGCTTTCCAGGCTTTGAAGGGTAGATTTGCAGGTATGGTGGCAGGTTTGGCCAACAATCCTCAAAAGATTTTGAGTGATTCACTCTCTTTGATCATGACCAGCAACAGTCCACGCACCAAGCTCGTCACACCGGCTTTGATTGATGAGCTTTCCATCGAGCAGATGGAGAAGATCTACCGCGATAGAATTACGGATGCAGGTGATTTCACCTTCCTGATCGTCGGTAACCTGGATGAAGCTACCGTGAAACCATTGGTCGAAAAATACATCGGCTCCCTGACGGATTTGCCAAGAACGGATAAATGGAAAGACAACAACGTCGAAGGACCGAAAGGAAAACTGGTTCGCGAAATTGCGATCCCGATGCAGGTCAACAAGGCGACTGTTGTGGTTAACTTCAAAAAATTGGCTAGCTATGACTCAAAATCCAATCTGACCGGAGATATCCTTAAAGCAGTCCTTACCCTTCGCTATACTGAAGAGATCAGGGAAAAAGAGGGAGGCACCTATGGCGTAAGTGTTCAGGGAAGCAGTGCCCACTATCCCAAAGCTGAAAAGAGTCTTCAGATGATGTTTGATGCTGAGCCTGAACGTTCGGCTAAATTGAAATCAATCGTTTACAGCGAGATCGATAAGATTGTTGCCAACGGACCAACAGCTGACGATCTGGACAAGGTTGTAAAGAATTTGCTGAAAAACCGTGAGCAGAATAAAATGCACAACAACTACTGGATGAACGCTTTAGCCGAATATTACCAGCACGGCATCAATCCTGATGCACCTGAGAGTTTCGATAAAATTCTTTCATCCATCACCATTGATGATGTAAAAAAATATGCTGCCGACTTCTTCAAGAAAGCGGATGTTGTTGATGTCGTCTTTCTTCCAGCCAAGAAATAGATCAACGTTCATAAAAATAGAGGGTGCACTTCCTAATGGGCACCCTCTTTTTTTATGAACGTTGTGGAGCTGCTTCAATCGCTTTCCAATAATACCATTAGTTGGTGATTCAAATATAATTTCTCTTTTCCTATCCTGACAGATTTCAGGAATCCCTTCTCTTCTAATGAAATGAGATAATTACCGACAGTCTTAGGGGTTCCTAATCCGGAATCAATCAGAGTTTGCCGTTTGGTATAAGGAAGTTTGAAGATGATTTCCAGTAAATCTTTGGAATATGCTTTCGGGAGTTCCGTTTTGATCTCTTCTGCCATTTTTTCCATTAGAGACATCACCTTTTCTAATCTGACAATGCCTTTTTGTGCAGTCTTTTCTATCATATCAAGCATGTAAAGGATATAACTCTCCCAATCCTGTTTTTCTGTTACATTCCTGAGTTTTTTGTAATACTCAATTTTATTATTGATGATGTATTCACTGAGGTAAATCGCAGGAATATCCAATAACCTTTCCATTTTTAGATACAGCAACAGAAGAATCCTTCCAGTCCTGCCATTGCCATCTGCAAATGGATGAATCGCTTCAAATTGATAATGCATTAAAGCCATTTTTATCAACGGGTCCAATGTATTATCCTCATTGACGAATTTTTCAAGGTTAGCAAGTTTTTCCCGAATGATGTTTTCACCGGAAGGTGGTGTATAGATGATTTCACCTTGGTTATTGGTAAGTGTTGTCCCGGGCGTAACCCTGATTCCGGCAGAATTCCGTTTGATACACTGGACTATTTCTATGCAAAGGTTCGTTGTTATAAAAGGTCTTGACTCTAACCTTTCAAGTCCGGCCCAAAGTGCTTCCTTGTAACTTAATACTTCTTTCGTTGCTGGATTCTCAAACTTTTTCTCCGCAACCACAGATTTGTATAAGTCATCATTGGTGGTGAGGATATTTTCAATTTCTGAGCTTGCCTTGGCCTCCTGCAAATGGATGGTGTCGAGGATTAGCCTTGGATTGGGGAGATTTATCAGTGCTCCGTTTAATTGAGCCAAGGCCCTACTTGCAGAAATTATTTTGAGCAGGACTTGTTTTGTTTCTAATTCTACTTTTGGAGGTAGTAATGGCAAATCATTAAAGGGAACCTCTTTTTTGAAATTGGTCATAAGCCAAAGGTAAATTTTACACTTGTCATAAAAACGAGTGTAAAATTAGCGATTATTTACTCTCGTTTATCACTCGGAGGTAAAATTTACACTCGTTTGACTTTGGTGGCCAAATTGTACCCGTGAAAGTTCACTTTATCTGCTTTTAAATGCATTTCCCGAAAACAAAAAACCCCTGTAAATGTGGTATTTACAGGGGTTTGCTTTGATTTGCTTTCTGAAAAAGTGGAGCTGAGGGGAGTCGAACCCCTGTCCAAACGAGGAAGCAATACGCTTTCTCCATGCTTAGCCTTGACTTGGTTTTCGAACGACAGCTGGCTCGAGGCCACCGACTGTCATCTTAACTCCAGTTGTTTCGTCAGAGAAGCGGAGTAATCCTCTGACTATTCCCGATTTATCTGCACCTCCGGGTCGGGCCGCTTCAGGACATGGCACCCGGGAGATGTCTCGCTCCAGTATCTAATACCGGATTAGCAGATCAACTTTGAGTTGATTAAGCGGCAAGAGCGTAGTTATCTGCGCCAACTAATTGTTTGAGCCTTAAGATTTACGGGCCAAAACTCAATGCCCGGCATGCTTACATACCTCTTCTGCCCGCTGTCAAAACCGGTCAGCCCCAATGGGGGATGCAAAGGTACGAAAAAAGTTTGAAAAGTTTGCGCTTCGCGCGTTTGAAAAGTTTACGCTTTTGGACTTAGGCTAGTTTAAACGTTTTTGAGAGTTTCGATGGTTTGTAAGGGATTGGGGGAGGTGAAGATGAAGTTCCCGGCTACGAGCACATCTGCTCCTGCCATGAAAAGCTGTCTTCCGGTGTCGAAATTCACACCTCCGTCGATTTCAATCAGCGTTTCAGGGGAAAGGGTATTTACCATCTGCCTTAAGGTGACCAGTCTCTTGTAACTGCTCTGGATGAATTTCTGTCCGCCGAAACCCGGATTAACAGTCATCATAAGGATCAGATCCAGATCCCGCATGATGTCTATCAGCATTTGAACCGGAGTATGCGGATTGATAGCTACTCCGGCTTTCATCCCAAGTTCACGGATCGCCCCGATAGTGCGATGAAGATGCGGGCAAGTTTCGTAATGAACCGTGAGGATATCAGCCCCGGCATCTCTGAACCGTTCCAGATATTTGTCGGGATCGGAGATCATCAGGTGCACATCCAACGGCTTTTTCGCTACCTTTTTTATGTGTTCAACAACAGGAGGGCCGAAGGAAATATTGGGAACAAAATGTCCGTCCATGATATCACAGTGAATCCAGTCGGCGACGCTTTGGTTTACCATTTGGATATCGTCGCCGAGCCGCGTAAAATCTGCAGCTAATAGTGAGGGTGCAATCAATCGCTTCACAACAGGGTATATTTTTAGTTCAACAAATATACCCTGTTTAGTTTAGAAATCAGCCAAGGAACGACCTTAAAATATTCAGAAACGGGATGTTCTTTAATTTTCTGATGCTATTGTCTTTGATCTGCCTGACGCGTTCGCGGGTTAATCCGTATACCATGCTGATATCGTCGAGCGCTAATACGGGTTTCCCGTTTAATCCGTAGTAAGAGCAGAGAATGGCTGCTTCGCGGACGTCGAGTTTACACAATAATCTTTTTATCTCAGTTTTAAGGGAGGATTCTAATAATTCATTGTCTGGACCGGGTGTTAATTCATTCGCATACAGATCATACTGACTGTTTTCATTATCCTCGTCATCGAAAAGCGGGGCATCCAACGATTGATGGAATCCGCAGGATTGGATAGACTGATTCACAAGGAGGACATTCATCTCCAATATATCGGCAATCTCACCGGGGGTCGGTTCGCGTTGATACTCTTGCTCTAATCTGGTAAATGTCCTGTTGATCTTGCTGATGGTATCTACTTTATTTTGTGGTAGTTTAACCAACCGGGCCTGCTCTGCCAAAGATTGCAGGATGGCTTGCCGGATCCACCATACGGCGTAAGAGATAAACTTGAAACCTTTGGTAGAATCGAATCTTCCGGCTGCTTTGATCAGACCAAGATTACCATCATCGATAAGGTCAGAGAGGGGGAGGCCTTGATTCTGGTACTGTTTGGCTACTGAAATAACAAATCGGAGGTTGGACTTAACCAGCGTGTCTAATGCATGCTGGTTGCCAGCTTTTATCTGTTGAGACAAAAAAATTTCTTCGTCACTGCTGAGTAATTTTATCTTCCCGATTTCGAGGAGATACTTATCCATGGAAGGAGTCTCCCTGTTGGTAATCTGCTTAATAATTCTAAGTTGTCTCATAATTTCCTTTTTGTTTGGGTATGGCAATAATTGAAAATCACTCTTTTTTGCGTCCCGATACTGTAATTTTTCACTATTGAGACTACAACAATATTACCGTAAAAAAAGGATGAACTGA
>CAIRSO010000724.1 GCA_903881215.1 uncultured Bacteroidia bacterium | reverse complement strand
TTCCAGTCTGATCGAATGCCATCCTGAGCCAGCCAGAACAAAACTTCGCTCCATGCTTCAGGAACCTTTTACCAACGTATACACCATCGAAAAGAACGGGAAAAAGAAGTTAATCAGACAATCCCCCTGGTACAAGGATGGGGTTTTTAGCGGTGTCACAGAGATGTCGTTTGAAATACCGGTCGTAATGCCACATTTTATAAGAGAGTGAGAAAATGTGCTAATTGGGATTTGTGCGAATTGAATTATTTGTAAATTATATTCTAACAAAACGCCTCTGCATTATTCTAACAAAACACCTCTCCACTGAACTGCTTTTTCCAAATTAGCACATTAGCAAATTAGCACATTAGCAAATTAGCACATTTAGTCTTCCACCTTATGCTTCAGCGATCGAAATCCTTCCCCCAAAATCTCACTGGCATCCATAATTGTGATAAAGGCATGGGGATCGATGGCGGCAATCTGTTCTTCCAGAATAGCTACTTCCCGGCGGCTGACAACTGTGAAGATGACATTTTTTTCGGCATTCGTATACATTCCGACACCTTTCAGGTAAGTGCCACCCCTTTCGAGATCAATCACAATTTTATCCCTGATTTTTTCGTGCTCTTCAGAGATAATTATCAATGCTTTGTTGTAGTTGGCACCTTCAAGAATGAGGTCAACAGCCCGGCCTGTGACGTAAATGGCCACAATGCTGTAAAGTGGAATTTGCCAATCTTTAAATGCCGCCAATGCCACAAAAACAATGGCACAATCGACCCAAATTAACATCTGACCGATTGGAATGCGTGTATACTTTGTAATAATCATTGCAACGATATCGCTGCCTCCTGAGGTTGCTTTTGATTTGAAGATTAGTCCCAAACCAATGCCCGTGAGTACACCACCAAAAATGCAGGAAAGCAATACGTCCTGTACCAGTGGAGCATCGCCCACCATGCGCATCATGGTAATGCCGTCCATAAAAATAGAGGAGGAGACAAATCCGTAAATAGTTTTGACGCCAAATCTGCGACCAAGCATTTTGATTCCAATAAAAGTCAATGGAATGTTCATCAGTAAGTTAAACAATCCAATCGGGAAACCATCAGGCCATATGGCCATTCCTTTGGTGAGGTAGTGAACGATAATGCCCAACCCATAAACACCTCCGGGTACGATTCTATGGGGTGTAATAAAATAGACATAACCCACAGCCATGATGAAGGATCCAATGGTAATCATACTGTAATCCAGAAACCACCTGGTCGAAAAAAGTTTTTCTGTTGGCTTATAGGTCATGGCTGAATGGTTTGGATAAAGGTAGGAATAAATAGCTATTGGTTGCCTTAAAGAAAACATAGGCAAAAAAAAAGGTTCCTTTCGAGAACCTTTTTTGTCAACCAAATTTGATTAAAATCTTTTCTCTTTGATACGTGCTTTTTTACCGGTAAGGCTGCGTAAATAGAACAACCTTGCACGACGAACATGACCCATGCGATTGACTTCAATTCCGTCAATGAACGGAGAAGTCATAGGGAAAATACGCTCAACGCCTACGTTACCAGACATTTTGCGAACAGTGAAGGTTTTGGTAGTTCCGGTTCCTTTGATTTGAATAACAGTACCTTTGTAGTTCTGAATCCGCTCTTTATTTCCCTCGACAATTTTGTACCTGACAGTGATGGTATCACCCGGGTGAAAAGCTGGAAATTCTTTTTGTTCTGCTAAAAACGCGTTTTCAGCAATTTTCATTAAATCCATTGCAATTGTTTTAACTTGTTTGACGAACGCAATGTAAACAGTGTCCAGTTGTTTGCTGCCAGAGATTGCGTACGGAAATCGGGTGCAAAAATAGGTATTATTTTACTCTGAAAGAAATTTTTACAGAAAAATATTTCGAAATTAAAGCTTAGCAGCCAAAGAATCAAAAGCCCAGTTTTTTTCTGATATCTTGTGGCACTGCATCCTTGTGTACCATGATCGCAGTCGTTTTGTACTGAACATAAGGGACTGAAGCATAGAAATATCCATCGTAACTGTTGTAGGGGCCCCAGGAATTCTTAACTTTATAATAGACAGTTCCATTTTGATCTTTTGCCGTACCGATGATGTGCATGGCATGATCGTCGGTTGTTTCCTGCGCATCAAAAGCAGCCTGACGAAGTTCCTGTGTGATATTCTTTTCTGTTCCTGGCTTGTTTAGCTTGTATAATTCCTTTTCTTTCTCGGCATCAGAAAGCTTTTCCCATTTTGAAACTGCAGCATCGGTCATCTCAGCCTTGTTGATTTCAGGTACCACGGCTACTCCCTTTTGAGATGTGGCAAAGCCTTTTTCGCTGTTGTCGGCTGCCCATCCAACCGTGTATCCACTGTTTATGGAATTGTCGATAATGGTTTGCAGGTCAGCGAGTGGTACATTATAAAGTTTTTCCCAAAGCCAGTTGTCGGGAACCTCCAGGACAAATTGCTGGTAAAATGGGTGATGGTTGAAAGAGGTAATTTCTACATAATCATCGGTGTTGATTCCTCCTAAATTTTCACTGACAAATGTCAAAGGGGTGTATCTTTTTTTCTCGTATTTGAAATCTTCAGGAATATCACCAAAATAGGAATCTGCACTTTTTTGAAATGCGGCCATCCATGAGGACGAAATTTTCCGGTTTTTGTTTTGAACAACTGATGATACAAGACTCTTTAAAAGATTGTCAACTTCGCCATGAATATGTTTCTTCTCGCCGTAACTCAATCCACGGTAGTCGGATTCCGGCATTAATCCATAATTTTTTATGACATACAGGATGTCATGTAACAATCCACCTGGTCCGAAATTTGCGTTTCCCTGCATCCTGACAAAGCGATCAGCCTTATCCCTGTAACAGTGATTAACGAGAAACATCTCTGACAGGTCGACTTCAGGCCTACCTAATCTTAACAACTCTGATTCAATGAAAGATGAACCCGCAAATGACCAGCAGGTACTTGT
>CAIRSO010000723.1 GCA_903881215.1 uncultured Bacteroidia bacterium | reverse complement strand
CACAACGGATAAATAGGCGTAATCTTTGGGCTTGTTTGAATATTTATGCTGATCCCGTTGAATTTTGACACCATAATTCAACAACTTGTAATGAACCGCGCGAAGTGTTAACGTGTATTCTGAATTTGTAATAATGTTCTGAATAGCATCAATTAGCGGTTGATCGTATTTGGTAAAATCCTTTCTTTGGACTATTGCACCCTCGTAGATGTCAAAATTCGCCTCGCTGGTTTTATATGCCTGCTGATATTGTTCGGGTGTTAATTCGATCAAATCAAATTCCCTGAAAATTTCAGCATCGGTTTTTCTTCGATGGTTGTTGAAACTTTTTGCTAATTGTGCAAATCGCACATCTCCATCATAAACGTCGAGCACCCGTACTTCAACCGCTTCCATTCCCAGATATTTACAGGCTTTGAAGCGTGTATTCCCGGAAATAATAGCGCCGTCTTGTGAAATAACCAGCGGTTCAAGCAATCCATTCACGGCAATATCATTTGCAAGATCAAGTAACCGATCGTCGGTAGGAGCATTGTAAAGCTGGTAATTACCCTCCCAAACCTTTAAAGCATTCATAGGAAATTTCATTTTCTGAAAAGTTAGGCATGGTTAACTTTTTTAATTGAATGACGCGCTGCTGATTTTCTTTCTCATTGATCCTGTATTGCATTTGATTGTCTTGCTTTACGTTCCCAGTAATCAATATGATACTTCCGTACCTTCCCGGGGTTATTCCGCTTCCAATTACGGTTATATTCGTTCTTCATCTCCCTTGCTTCCGGGCTCATATTCCGGTGTTGTTGACTATACTCGTTTTTCAACTTACGAGCCGCTTCACTCATTTCATTTTTCATTTTGAATAATTTTTAATTTTGAATAAAATATTAGCCTGTTCAGGTGAGGCATCCCCTATTTAAACTTTTGAAATATCTCATTAAATCCCGGTGGTAGACCATTATCCTGCCTGACCAGCTTATGAAATTTCAGTTTGCCAATTATCAGGTAAATGGCTTCTTCTTCGCTTGCTGCCTGAATCCGGGCTTTCATTTTATGGCCGTATAATTCGAAATAGACGTTATAGGTTGCAGGTGTTGTCATATAGCTGCCTTTCCGTAATTGGTGATCAGGTCTTTTAACTGGTGCAATCTATTCAGGTATGGCAGGAATGTTTCTTTTCCGTTGTTTGCATTCACGATATCCAGATGAAAATCAATATAACCCCGAACGTTGGTTATAACGCATACCGGATTCAGTTTGATTGGCGGGTCGGGTAACTTGGCAGATTTGAAAAACAAATCCAGCTCTTCAATGTTCCATTTTTCAGTTTGTGGGTTCATGTTCTTGGGATTTTCAAGGTGCAAATTTCACTGCAAGTTTCACTGCAAATCAACTGCAATTCACTGCAAGTGCCGGTTACTGCAACTGCAAACTGCATATATATATAAATATGCAGTTGCAGTGCTGTTGCATATGTTTAAAATGGTGCATATTCATAATCGGGTTCTAACTGGAATAATTTATTATCACAAGCTGCTTCATTCTGATCGGGTGCTGGCGAATAGGACATTTTGTAGCTTTTCCTGACCTCATCTTTAATCAGTATCTCATTCTCAACTGCATATTTAATATGACTGTCAGCCGTCCTTTTACTTAGGTTTGTTTTCTTCATATATTCATCTGCCAACCGGCCCTGTGTCATCTCCTTTGGCGATGGTAATATTGCTTCGAAAATTTTTTGAAGGTTCGCCATTTTACTACTTTCAGGTGGCGGTGTATCCAGAAGAACAGGCAACCCGTCGTTATTGATTGTAAAAGCCAACATTTGAAAATCTCTGTCCTTGCAAAATTCAGGTTTCACATAACTTATATCATGATTTTTATCATCCTTGGTTACTGATATTACTGTTTCCGATTTATTTACAAGACTGGTACCGATGTGTCCGCGTGCATTGAAATCTGCCTTATTCTGGTGTAAAACTGTTGCGATATGGATATTTTGCTCCTCTGTCCATCGGAGCAATGCACTTGTTAACTTAATTGCTTCCTCCTCATCATTGATCCCATTTGAGAGTAAATCGACAATTCCGTCTATAACAACAAATGCTAAACCTGGAGTGTTGTATATCTTATGCTCAATAAACTTGTACCGTTCTATTGGTGTCATTGGTCGTTGACCGTAAGCAATCAAATTGGACGGTGATTTTATTCCTATTTGTCTGCAAATTCGTTTAATTGTCTTTTGCGCAAAGTATGCTGATTGTTCGGTATCAAAGTATAATACCCTATTAGCTTCCGATCTTACTATTCCTTCAATTCCTGCAATGCTGCAACTGCCCGAAGCCGCCGCCGCCGCTGTACATGAAACCATAAATGTTTTCTTACTCTTGGCTTTCCCAATCCACAAGCTGAAATTTCCAAGTGTTGCAATTGATGCCCCATTAATTTTAAGTAATACAGGTGGTTCCATAAGTTCTGCTTCAGGGTCTATCCGGTATTTTTCAAACGGCGTTGGATCGAAATCGTTGTTATCGTCCGGGGGTGATGCATCTTGTTTATAAAACTTCTTTTTATCCATTGCAACGATTTTTTAGTGTAAGCGGTTTTCTTTGCCCTGCCCTGATTGCCCATTGGGCAGTTGTTTTGTAACCACGAATCCCCTTTCGTAAATATTCGTGGTTTTCAATTTCATAATAGATCATTTGTAATGCTTCGTGTTCGGGGATATAACCACTGGCTACGTATCCGCCAATGGAAAGGCAAAGACTTCTTAAAACAGGATGGCCGCAGTCGGTGATATTTATAAACCCGGTATTGATTATTTTTTCAATGATCTGTTTATCCTTATCGGTATTGATAATTTTTGGAGTGATCTGCGTCGGGGCAGATGCAAAGGCATTCAGGTAAAACCCTTTGGTTGCCCAGGTGTCGGGATCATTACGGAAAAGTAATTCGGGGTCATATGATTGAAAAAGCGGCAATACTGAACTTTGGGTTGATTCACAAAACCCATTGTATTGTTCCATCTCTGCAGCAATTCCGAAATAGTACTCTTTAAATTCTGCTACTAATTCCTCCCATGGCCTGTTTGCTTTGATAACCGGGATTTTTACCAAGCACTTAACTCCACGTTTGGATGGTGATATGTAAGCGGTGATAATACACTTGTATTCATCAAACAGAAAATATTTGAAGTCGCGGGCGTTGTCAATGTGATCAAAATCAAGTACCAGTAACCCGGTGAAATGTTTAATGCAGGCATAACGGCGGTATGGATGAACATGCACACAAGGGGTAAAGTAAAAAAGATGGTTTTGTTTCAGTTCGTCTTTCAGCTTCTTATTGCCTGCTAAATCTGCAGCGGCGATCTGATCGAATATGGCCTTTGTGCTATTTTTTGGGGACTTGGTGGATATTAAGAACTGCTCAAGTGAAATAATTCCTAAGGGCTCGTTGCTATTGACTCTTGCAGGGTAATATTGAAAAGAAATTTCCGTATATTTGCTCACCGTATTCAAATTATTTAACCCGGTTAAGCCACGCACGGCTTTCCGGGTTTTTTCGTTATGGCATAAAATATTTCGGGTT
>CAIRSO010000722.1 GCA_903881215.1 uncultured Bacteroidia bacterium | reverse complement strand
GTTCTATAAAACTGTTGAGATAAATTGTGGCAACCAATTCAATGTTAATATCATCCCGATACAATTTCTCATCTATTCCTTGTTGCATGTTTATTTTCATGCCTTCAAATACCAGGAATCGTTTTTTCTCCATGTAGGTTTCGAAAGTATTGTTGTAATACTTCATCATCTCGAAGCGAATCATCGGATTGATTTGTTTCATCTCGTCATGAACCAACTGACTGATTCTTAATAGTTTTTCGATAGCATTGATCGGAGTATCGTTGATTTTCTCACTCATGTGGAATACTCTGGACTCTTCACCAAGAAATATTCTCTCAACCAGGTCTTCCTTGTTCTTTACGTAAGTATAGAGCGTTTTTTTAGAGATGCCCAGCCTTCGGCTAAGCTCATCCATACTGAGGTTTTTTAATCCATACGCATAGAACAGTTTCTTGATTGGTCCTACTAATTCCTGAAACCGATCGTTTTGTTCTTCTTGCTTATCCATTTTTATTTAATTCTCCTTTTATTTGTAGCTGCAAAGTTCGGAAACATTTTACACACTAAACGTTTCCTTGTGTTAATTGTTTCTTAATTCATATTAAATTTTCATGATGTGAAGACAATTGCATTCTTCGTTTTTTTAAGATTTCTTAAACAATTATATTTGTTGTGAAAATGGAATGCATATATGGGAAGAATCATGGCCATTGATTTCGGCAAGAAAAGGGTAGGAGTGGCGGTTACTGATTCTTTGCAATTAATTGCGACCCGCCTTGAGACCGTCAATACTGATCAAATCTGGAAGTTTTTGGATGATTATTTTTCGAGAGAAGATGTTGATTTAGTTTTAGTTGGATATCCGGTTCAGCTAAATAATCAGCCGTCTGAAGCGCTAAGATACATCAATCCATTTGTTCAGAAGTTCAGGCAGAAATATGAAAAGGAGATCAGGCAGGTCGATGAAAGATTCAGTTCAAAAATTGCTTTCCAATCAATGATTGACGCCGGTTTGAGGAAATCTCAACGTCAGAACAAAGGAACAATTGATGGTGTAAGTGCTACTATTCTATTACAATCATATCTTGAGCAAAAAAAGTATTTATAATATATGATATTGCCAATTACCCTGTATGGCGATCCTGTTCTTAGAAAGGTAGCCGACGACATAGATTTGAACTACACTGGTTTACAAGAATTGATAGTCAATATGTTTGAAACCATGTACAACGCTGAGGGAGTTGGTCTTGCAGCTCCTCAGGTAGGATTACCCATTCGCCTTTTCGTCGTCGATTTAACTCCTTTGGCCAAAGACGAACCGAGCCTGCAGGATTTTAAAAGGGCTTTTGTCAATGCCAAAATTCTTGAGCGAAGTGGCGAAGAAGAGCTAATGGAAGAGGGATGTCTTAGTATACCCGGAATTCATGAAGAAGTTTTTCGGAAGAATTACATACGAATTCAATATTTTAATGTCGAAGGATTGTCATGCGATGAGATTTTTACTGGTTATACTGCCAGGGTTCTTCAGCATGAGTATGATCATCTCGATGGTGTAATGTTTACTGATCATTGCTCACCTTTGAAAAGACGTTTGCTGAAACGGAGATTAACTGATATTTCAAAAGGGATTACCTCAGCCACATATAGGGTTAAAGTGCCGAGGATTTAATTTGCAAACTTAATATTGAGTATTTCTTTAATCCATTTTTCTTTTTCTAAAT